>SHOH01000021.1:0-3431 GCA_004294845.1 Anaerolineaceae bacterium | reverse complement strand
GGTCTATATGCAATGATTATGCTATTGATTGGATATGTAGTAGGCTTTGCTAACAAGATTTATTCCAGGGATGACTTTACTCTTCCCTTGATTTTTATTTCTATTGCTAATTTTGTGTATCAGTTTTTATATTATGTGTTTGAATTCTTATTACGAGGCAAATTAGATTTTATATATTATTTCCGTACATTAATACTTCCCGAAATAATATATACTGTTGCAGCTGCCACTCTAGTATATAAGCTGTTACATATGATAAATCATGCTCTGGAACGTAATGAATTAGAGGAGGAGTAGAATGTTTGATATATTTCTTGACGGCTTAAAACGAATTATAAAATCTAGACTCTTTCCCATAGCATTTATATATATGGTTTTATTCGGAGTAATAATAAATCGTTTATTCGTTCTACAGATTGTGGAAGGGCCCATCCATGCAGAGGAATACGAATATAGGAATACGGAAAGTAGAGAAATTAAAAGTACCAGAGGTAATATATATGACCGTAACGGAATGTTACTAGCCTCAAACACCCTTTCATACTCCGTTGTAATGGAAGACAGCTCCCTTATCACCTCCAATAATCAAAGAAACGCTGTTATTCACAAGCTTGTTCAAATTATTGAGGAAAACGGTGATACTCTTGATAATCCCTTTTACATTACCAATACCGATAAGGAGGAATTTGAATTTACCGTATCAGGCTTAGCATTGACCCGCTTTAAGAAGAATGTATATGCCTATGCTCTTGAGAATAATCAGCTGACTGAGGAACAAATGAATAGTTCTGCAGAGGATGTATATAACTTCCTAAAGAATGGCACTAATATTTATCCTATGTTTGGAATTTCTGATGATTATACCATAGATGAGACCTTAAAGATTATGAGTGTTCGCTATGCATTATTTAATAATTATCCTAAATTCATGCAAATTACAGTAGCTTCTAATATTTCAGAGGGTAGCTTTGCCATGGTTATGGAGAATATTGCGGATCTACCAGGAGTTGATATAAAGCATCAGGTCAAACGAATCTATCATGACAGTTTATATTTTGCTCATATCCTTGGATATACAGGACTTATAAATGCAGAAGAACTGGAAAGACTTAACATGGATAATGAGGAAGAATACTATAACTCAACGGATATTGTAGGTAAAACCGGGCTCGAAAAGGAATTTGAAGCTTACCTTGGCGGAACAAAAGGCAGTGAAGTTGTTACGGTAAATGATAACAATAGGGTAGTAGAGATTGATAGTCGAATTGAACCTGTCGCAGGCAATGATATATACCTTACCATTGATGGAAATCTTCAAAAGGCGGCCTACCATATCCTTGAAAAAAGAATTGCAGGTATTCTTTTGGAGAATTTAAAGCCTGATTTAGATTATGGTACAAAGGGAGAAAGCGCAAGTAAAATATACACACCTATTTATGAAGTCTATTATGCCTTAATTGATAATAATATTATCAATACTCGTATATTATCATCTCCTGATGCAAAGGACATTGAAAAGCAGGTATATGCCAAATTCGAAGATGCAAAGGCCGAGGTATATTCACGGCTAGGCATGCTTTTGTCTCCAGATAATGAGACAAGCAACAACAAAGCCGGAGATATGGAAGAGTATTTAGATTATATATATAAGATACTAACTGAGAGTGGTGTTATATTATTAAAAAATATAGATAAGGATGATGCAATGCACAGGTCTTATCTGAATGATAAAGCATCATTAAGCAGCTTTCTACAATATACTCTGGCAAATAATTATGTGGATCTTTCAAAGCTTAATGTATCAACTTATTTTAGCTCTGAGGAATTATATCAAAAATTATTGGAACACACATGGGATTTATTAGAAGAGGATAGCACTTTTAATAAAAAAATATACCGGTATTTGGTATTTTCGTATAAATTGTCAGGAACTGAAATTAGTCTTTTATTATTTGCTCAAGGTGTGCTAGAATATAATGAAGAGGATATCCGGAAATTAGAGGACGGAACTATATCAGCTTACAAGTTTATGGAATCAAAAATCAGGTCCTTGGAAATCACGCCGGCTATGCTGGCATTAGAGCCCTGTAGTGGTTCTATAGTAGTAAACGATGTTGATAACGGTGAAGTACTTGCCATGGTCACTTATCCAAGCTATGATAATAATATGCTGGCCAATAAGATAGACGCCGATTTTTATGACTGGCTTTACTCAGATAATACCCATCCTTGGATGAATCGTCCTACCACACAGCTGACAGCCCCCGGTTCTACATTTAAGATGGTTACCGCCGTCGCCGGACTTGAGGAAGGGGTAGTGGATCCTTATGAAAAAATCCTGGACCTTGGTATCTTCGAGAAGATTGCTCTTCCCGCCAAATGTCATATACACCCCCGTTCACACGGTGCTGTGGATTTGTCTAACGCCATAAAGGTATCCTGTAACTATTACTTTTATGAAACAGGTTATCGCTTGGGTATTGATATTAACGGTGAATTTAATGAGCAACTTGGCTTAAGTCGAATTAAAAAATACGCTTCACTTTTCGGACTGGATACCAAATCAGGTGTTGAAATAGGAGAGGCTATGCCAAATGTGTCCGATAAGGATACCGTTCGTTCCACTATAGGCCAAGGTAATCACCTCTATACACCTATTCAACTTTCAAGATATGTTACCACTATCGCTAATTATGGTACTAATTATAATCTGACTTTGTTAGATCGTATTATTAGTAAAGACGGTAGTATCATTCTGATGAATGAAGCAGAAGTTTATAAAGACCTAACCGATATAAAGAGTTCTACCTGGGAAAATGTTAGAAGGGGTATGTATTTGGTAGCTAATGAGCAAAGAGGCTCTGTATACAAACTTTACGGTAATTTTGGAGTAACTGTTGCAGCAAAGACTGGTACCTCTCAGATTAGTCTTTCCAAACCTAATAACGCATTATTTGTTTCATTTGCTCCATATGAAAAGCCTGAGATTGCTGTAACCGTAGTTATCCCTAACGGACATACCTCCGGTAATGCGGCAGAGACAGCCAGAGACATCTATCAGCTATATTTTAATATAGGCGATAACGAAGAATTGGTTTCAAATGAAGCGGTACTTCCTGAAAATGATATTGCTGCATTTTCAGATTAATCATAATAAGCATAACAACTTTAGGAGATAGCGATGAAATCTGTTAATAATTCAGTTATGATAAAAGGTAATAAATATGGCATTATTGTAGTTTTGAACCCTGACATGGCCTTTGATGAGCTAAAAGAACTGGTAGCCGATAAATTTAAGGAATCCAGTAAATTCTTTGAAAATGCTAAAATGGCTATTAGTTTTGAGGGAAGAATTCTTACTAATGAAGAACAACAGGATATTCTGGATATAATAGAGAAGAATACCGATATGCAGATTGTCTGTGTTATAG
>SHOH01000150.1 GCA_004294845.1 Anaerolineaceae bacterium | reverse complement strand
CAATAGTTGCCTAATTGTATTAAACACAAAAAAAGCAGTAAAAACTCTATACGAAAACTTTTCTATAGAAATGCCTGATGTAAAAGTAATATATCTTACAACTAATCTATGTGCAGCTCATCGACTAGAAATAATTCAAGAAATAAAATCTTTCCTAATAAAAAATCGCAATAATAAATCACAGAAGAAATTAATATGCATCAGTACACAATTAATTGAAGCAGGTGTTGATCTAGACTTTGATTGTGTTTATAGATCAATGGCTGGCATTGATAGCCTTGTTCAATGTGCTGGACGGTGTAATCGTGAAGGAAAGTTATCTATAAACGGAAGATATATACGAGGTAGGATTTATATCATTAACTATGAAATTGAAAATCTAGGCAATCTTCGGGATATTAAACATACTGTAGACACTTCAGAGGAAGCTATCCGCAGTATGAAGATTGTAGATGAGGATGCAGAAATATCATTAGATCCGATAAAATCATACTGTTTTAATAAATATTATAAACAAAATGAACAAAGATTGTACTATTGGAATACAAAAACCAATGAAAATATGATTGAACAACTAAGTGTTAATCTAAGCCTAAGAACAGAACATAGGCAGCTCTATCATATAAAATATCCATATCAATTAGCACAATCATTCCGTACAGCAGCTGATACATTTGAATTAATTCAGCAAGATACTGTAGGAATAATAGTACACTACAAAAATGATGAGTTGATAGAACAATTGTATCTGGCAATAAATAATCGTGATAGTTATGCGATTTCTTTATTATTAAAAAAACTACAGAGAACAACAGTAAATGTATACTATAACGAAAAGTTAAAACCTTATGTTAGCAATATACTAAGTAATGAATGTGGTTATAAGGATGGGCAAATATTATTATTAGGCAAGCATCATTATGACGATCATATGGGAATTGTAACTGAAGGTCTAGAAGACTTAATTTTTTAAAAAGAGGAGGTTATTATGAGTGATAAGTTTAGTTCAGCCCCTTTCTATTATCGACTATTTGGAGATTATGCACTTTTTACAGATCCGGTGACAAAGGGGGGAGGCGAGAAATTCACCTATCAGATCCCCACATATCAAGCACTAAAGGGTATTACCGAACAGATTTACTGGAAACCTACTATACAGTATTTTGTTGATGCAGTGAAGATTTTAGAGCCAATTCAGACAGAAACCAAAGGGGTCTTGGCACCACTTAAAAATGGAAAAAAGGACTTAAACTACTATACTTATTTAAAGAAAGTAGAATATTTAGTTAAGGTGCATTTTGAATGGAATGAACTTAGGCAGGAGCTTGAAAATGACAGGAATGAAAAAAAACATGAGCAAATCATATTAAGAGCACTCAACAGAGGAGGAAGAAGAGATATCTTTCTAGGAACTAGGGAGTGTATCGGATATGTAGAGAGAATAAATAAAGAGGATTTCGAAAGTGCCGAGACTCCTTTTGATGGAAAACAAATATCCTACGGCATAATGTTTCACTCTTTCGTATATCCTGATGAAGCTTATGATGAAGATACGACTAATAATTTAACATCCAACTTTGCCAATATTGTAATGAGTAACGGAAGAATTGACTTTGTGCGGCCGGAAGAATGCGATATTAAACAACAGTTAAGAAATTACTCTATTAAAGCATTTGATACAGATTCGATTAATAGCGTAGACAAAGAGTGGAGGGAGGTGTTCAATAAGTGAGTGTAATACGAGCTTTGTATGATTCCTATAATATTGCTCTTAATGCTAATCTAGTTGACAGAGTTGATGATATTGATCAGCAGACAGTATTGCTTCCGTTATATCATTCTAATAGACGATCAAATGGTAACGATATAATTCAAATTACATTAACAAATAATGGTGAATTTATTAAGGCTGATTGGGTTCCAAAGGATGAATATATTATATTTCCGGTAACTGAATCTTCAATTATACGTTCAAGCCGACCAGCTCCACATCCTTTATGTGATGAACTATCATACCTCTCTAAAGAAATAAATAATAAAAAACATGAACTATATATACAAGAAGTTGGATTATGGAAGGGATTCACAGAAGGAGAACAAGGTAACAAGACATTTTATGCCATTTCTAACTATATTATGAAAGAGACAATTTTATATGATGTGATAAAAGAGATCTTTGGAATAACAGAATACAATATTGATAATAAGAATGTAATACATTATTTTAGCAAAAACCAAGATAAAAATGAATGGGAGCCAGAAAAAATATTTATAACCTTTCTTGTTGAGAATCAAGATCCTTTACAAAAAAACCTTTCTGTAACAACTGATCAACAACTACATAACAATTATATCAATTATGTAAGAACTATAAATATGAATAAACCCAAGAAATATTGTAATATTTCAAAAGAACTTACATATTGCGTTAAATCACACCGCGGAATTATAGGTAATTCAAAATTAATATCAGTAAGTAATAATAACGAAACCTATTATGGTAGGTTTCACAGCGGGGAAGAAGTAATCAGTATAGGATATGAAACATCTCAAAAAATGCATCTTATACTTAAGTTCTTCTTAGAAAACATTAACAACTCAAAAAGGATTGGTGAAAACAGCTATCTTGTTAATTGGTTTTCAGATGACATATCGAATAGTGATGGTTTACAGTTAACAAGCTCAATAACAACACACGATTATGATGACCTAGACTTAGAGGCTGATGATGATAATGTATCTCTTGGAGGAAATTCCTCTAAGAACCTTAATGATTATCTAACAGGTAGGGAGAGATTTGTTGAACCAAATAGTAAATTCTACGTAATGATTATAGATAAGATTAGTAATGGAAGAGTATCTATAAAGTATTTTAGAGAGTTAAATAAATCTGATTTATATCAGCGTGTCGAAGAATGGTACAACTCAACAAGATGGGGTTTCTATTATTCTAATCAGAAAAAAACAATACAACAGAGTCCATCAATTTATACATTGGTTGACTATATTATGGGAATGGAGATCGAAGAAAATAACAAAATATCAATCCAATGTAAAAATAAAAAATTACGCTCAAAAACAATCGAACGTCTCCTTCCATGTATAGTAGATGGAAAAAAATTTCCCATGGATTTAAGTAAAAAGATGTTTTATAACCTTTGCAAAAGAAATTCCTATAGTAAGACATGGGACTCTTTGGTCAGGGTGGGATGTTCAATATTTAAAAAAAGTATCTTAGATAATAATTGGAAAGATGAGGTGAGTCAAATGCTAGATGACAACAACAAAAGTCAAAGCTTCCGATATGGCCAGCTTCTTGCTATCTACGAAAAACTGGAAGTTGATGCTTTGTATACTGGTTCTAAAGATGACGTAAATCGTTCAACAAATGCTGAAAGATTATGGGCAGTATATACTAAGACCCCTGCTAGTACACTGATGATTCTTGAAACAAAAGTAAAACCATATAAGGAGCGCCTTAAAAAAGGTAAGCCTAGTTTATATATTTACTATGAGCGCCTAATAGGTTTAATAATGCATGAGCTATCAGAAATCGCGAACTTTGAGAATCATAAAAACAATCCCTTAAATGAAGATTTTGTATTTGGTTACTATGCACAAAAGCAAGACTTTTATACAAAAAAACCTAAAGTAAAGGAAGATGAAATATCAGAAAATATTAAGGAGGAAAAGTAATGGACAAGCTAGAAAACAAAATTGATTTTATAATGTTTTTCACAGTGGATAATGCAAATCCTAATGGTGATCCATTGAATGGAAATATGCCTAGAAATGATTACGACGGATATGGCGAGGTTAGCGATGTATGTATAAAGAGAAAAATACGTAATCGCTTACAGGATTCAGGTGAAAAGATTTTTGTTCAATCTAACGATCGAATTGAAGATGATTTATACTCATTGGAAGCACGTTTTAATGGCATCTTTAAAAAAGGTGTTGATAATGATGAAACGGTTTATTCTAAATCCTGTGAACTTTGGACAGATGTCAGAAGCTTTGGACAGGTTGTTACATTCCAAAGCCGATCAATCGGAATACGAGGACCAGTTTCTGTATCAATGGCAAAGAGCTTGAGCCCAATCAATGTAATTAGTATGCAGATTACAAGAAGCACGAATGGTATGATTAAAGCAGAAGGTGGTAAATCTTCGGACACAATGGGTAACAAGCACTATGTTGATTTCGGAGTATATAAGGTAAAGGGGAGCATTAATCCATATTTCGCAGAAAAAACAGGCTTTACTATGGAAGATTCCCTAAAAATTAAAGAAGCATTACGAACACTGTTTGTAAATGATGCCTCTTCAGCTAGACCTGAAGGAAGTATGGAAGTAAAAGTATTGTATTGGTTTACACACCCTAGCCAATTAGGTGTTACTTCTAGTGCAAAAATCCATAATATTGTAAAAGCCGATATTAAGAATGGAATAATAAAACCATTATCCTATAACGACTATGATATTTCCATCAATGAAAACGATCTTTCTAAATACAAAGAAAAAGGATTGAAGGTGGAGGTTATTGAGGGATTATAAAGAAGAGGACTATTTACTGATATCTGGTATTCAGCATTTTGTCTTTTGTAGACGTCAATGGGCTTTAATTCATGTGGAACAACAATGGGAAGAGAATTTCTTCACTATGGACGGAATATTACTTCATGAACGGGCAGATGATTACAGTATAAGAGAAAGTAGAAAAGACATTATAACCATCCGTGCTCTACCAATAAAATCTAAGTCATTATGTGTTACCGGTAAGTGTGATGTAGTAGAACTAAAGCTATCATCTGACGGGGTTTGTCTCCCAAAATACGATAATACATATAAGGTTTATCCTGTGGAATATAAAAGAGGAAAACCAAAAGATGATGATAGTGACAATCTTCAGCTTTTAGCTCAAGCAATATGTCTTGAAGAAATGCTAATGACTGCGATAGATAAAGCATATATGTTTTATTTTGAAACTAGAAGAAGACAAGAAGTCGTATTTACAGAGATAATGAGAAAGCGGCTTTATGATTTAGTGACAGAGATGCATTATTATATGGATAAAGGTATAACTCCTAAAGTAAGAATAAGCAAAAAGTGTAAGACGTGCTCTTTAAACAACATATGTATGCCTAAAATAAATGAAGAAAAGAATGTCAGCTTGTATATTCAGAGGAGGATAGACGAATGAGGCAACTTCTGAATACCTTATATGTAACAAGACCAAATGTATATTTATCACTTAATGGCGAAAATGTTGTTATCAAAGAAGATAATAATGCCATAGGTAGATATCCACTTCATAATCTTGAGAGTATTGTACTTTTTTCAAATCTTGGAATGAGCCCTCAACTTATGGGTAAATGCGTGGATAATCATATTTCAATATGCTTTCTTACACCTACTGGTCGATTCCGTGCAAGAGTAACAGGTAGAAGCTATGGAAATGTTCTTCTCAGAAAAAGCCAGTATAAGATTGCTATGCACGACTCTGAATGTATTAAAATTGCTAGAAATTTTATACTTGGCAAAATCTATAATGAGAAATGGTTAGTAGAACGTTACATAAGAGAATATCCATTACGAATTCAATCCCAAATATTAAAGTCTATTTCTAATCAGTTAACAGAATATATGGGTTGTGTGAAAAAAAGTGCAGACTTGGATGAATTAAGAGGATTCGAAGGAAAGGCTCAGGTTTGCTACTTTCAAGG
>SHOH01000149.1:3234-5757 GCA_004294845.1 Anaerolineaceae bacterium | reverse complement strand
TTATATTTTAAGATTTTTGAGAGATAGAGATTTCGGCGCACTTGCTTCATACCCACTTCCGCAGAATAGTAAATTACCCAGAATCATTCAGGGTACATCTCTGCATGCAGGAATTTTTATTGTAATTTTACTGATTGTTCTTTCCTATGTCTTTATATTCAAAACAAGCATCGGAATGAAAATAAGAATGATGGGACGGAATCAAGAATTTGCAAAGTATGCCGGTATTAAAGTAGGTGGTGTCGTTCTTCTTTCGCAGCTTATTGGAGGTATGATTGCAGGAATTGGCGGTTCCGTGGAAATTATGGGAATGTATGGACGATTTCAGTGGACATCACTTCCCGGCTATGGATGGGATGGAATTATATTAGCGATATTAGCAAGAAATAAACCTCAATATATACCTGTTGCGGCTTTATTCTTATCCTATTTGAGAGTTGGAGCATCTGCCATGGCTTCCAATGCTGATGTACCAAAAGAACTCATTATTGTAATTCAGTCAATTATGATTATGCTCGTAACAGCAAGCGCTTTATTGAAGCGCTTAAAACAGAAGATTGTAATAAAGGAGGCATTGACAAGTGGAGCAGATCGTTAGAATCATATTTTCAACAGATTTTATATTTTCCATCGTCCGATTGTCAACTCCGATTTTACTCGCAACAATGGCGGTGTTGATATCTGATCGGGCTGGAGTAATCAATATAGGCGTAGAAGGTACCATGTTGTTTGCGGCTTTGATGGGAGTAATCGGAAGCGCTTATTCCGGAAACGTCTGGATCGGGTTATTAGTTGCTGTCTTATCGGGAATACTGTTTTCAGGAATCATCGCTTTTTTCCATCTAAAGCTGGAGACAGATATTGTATTAACCGGCATTGCATTAAACTTAATGGCAAGTGGACTTACAATATTCATTTTGTTTTTGCTAACAGGTGATAAAGGGGTATCTACAGGGCTTAACAGCAAAACAATACCTAATATTCATATACCTGTTATCAAATCAATTCCGGTTCTTGGGGAGATGCTTTCCGGTCATAGTGTTCTTACTTATCTGGCCTTTATAATCATAGCTGTAATTGCAGTATTTTTAAAGAGAACCAGACTTGGAACATACATCAGAGCCGCAGGAGAAAATGCAGATTCAATTGAAACGGCAGGTATTTCGGTTAAAGTCGTTCGCTTGAAAGCATTGTTAATTTCCGGAGCAATTGCAGGTTTTGGAGGAGCATTTATGTCCATGTCATATGTATCCATGTTTACAAAGGATATGATAGCAGGACGAGGCTTTATTGCAATGGCTGCGGAAGCGATGGGACAGGGAAAACCTGTTTTATCTATGCTTAGTGCATTGTTTTTTGGTGCTACAGATGCTTTAAGTAATAATCTACAACTTTTTAATTTCCCAAGCGAATTGACCAGGCTTATACCGTATGCCCTTACGATTATTGCACTTGCTTTTTATGCAGCACGTATAAAACGGCAATTAAAAAAATAAAGAGTGTTGCGTATGGTTTGAAGGATACGAGAAAGGCATGATAAATTGTATGAAGATTTTAAATATAGGTTCACTGAATATTGATTATGTTTATACCGTAGATCATATTGTAAAGGAAGGTGAAACAATAGCTTCTACACGATTGGAAAGCTATTGTGGCGGAAAAGGACTGAATCAATCAATTGCGCTGTCAAGGGCTGGTGCAAAAGTTTATCATATGGGTATTGTAGGAGAAGATGGTGAAATGCTTCTTGAAATGTGCAAAAATAATGACATAGATACCTCATATTTAAAACAAATAGAAGGAAAAAGCGGGCATGCAATTATTCAGGTAGATAAGAATGCTCAAAATAGTATATTGCTTTATCCTGGTAGTAACCGAATGTTTATCAGAGAATATATTGATGAAGTTCTAAAAAACTTTCAAAAAGGTGATATGCTTTTACTTCAGAATGAAATTAACCTAGTGGACTATATTGTAGAAGCTGCATATTTGAAAGGATTAACCATTGTACTAAATCCTTCGCCATATAATGAATATATGGAAAGTGTAGATATGAGTAAAATTTCAATTTTTCTTATGAATGAAGTAGAGGCAGCTCAGATAGCCGGTGCCGGGAATCCAAATGATGTATTAACTTTGATGAAAGAGAAATATCCGGATGCTAAGGTGGTGCTGACTTTAGGTGAAAAAGGATCGATTTATCAGTACAAAGATCAAGTCGTCTGCCAGGATGCTATAAAAGTAAATGTGGTAGATACAACAGCAGCCGGCGATACGTTCACTGGATACTTTCTTGCCGGCCTTCTTGCGAACAAGAGAATGGAACAGATTCTTCAGGAAAGTGCAAAAGCAGCAGCGATTGCGGTATCCAGAAAGGGAGCAGCAGTATCAATACCTTATAAGAGTGAACTCGAAAGCTAAAATACTATACTAATCCAAAAAGCAAGGAGACGAAAAGTTTCCTTGCTTTTTTTCGAATCTAAAATCTATAATATAGTCCTCAATCGCTTTGGCTATATAACA
>SHOH01000149.1:0-3134 GCA_004294845.1 Anaerolineaceae bacterium | reverse complement strand
GATTATAGGTATTACCTATCATATTAATTATATAATCATATTTTACAATGTATAGCTAAAGTAATATGATATAAGAAATGGACTAACTAAGGGTGTGGAAAATGAAGAATGTAAGTGTTTTTTACAAAGTACTTATAATTAGCGTGCTTATGCTTATTCTTACAGGATGCAAAGCGAAGATAAAAGATGATGCTACTAATACGTATTATTATAGCTTTATTGATTCATTAAACAATACGGTTAATTTGAAAGACAAGCCTCAAAGAGTAGTTTCACTTGTTGGTTCCTACGCTGAAACATGGATTCTAGCAGGAGGGGATCTTACAGGTGTTACTAACGATGTAATAAGTGAGAGAAAAATGGACTTACCAAGTGGAACCAACATTGTTGGTACAATAAAAGAACCAAATTTAGAAGAAATAATAGCCCTTTCTCCGGATTTTGTATTACTATCTCCTGATATTGAAAGCCATGTGAAGATTTCAGAAACCCTTAAAACATCAAATATACCCTTTGCTTTTTTTAAGGTAGAACATTTTGATGATTATCTAAATATGCTTAATGTTTGTACAGATATAACAAGCAATAAAGAATTATATGAAAAAAATGGTTTAGCTGTGAAAGAGCAAATTGAGGACATTTTAGCTAAAATTGACGAGATAAATAATCCTGAAATTTTATTTATGCGTGCTTTTTCAAGTGGTGCAAAGGCAAAAAATGATGACAACATGGCCTGTAGAATTTTTAGTGATTTAGGTTCCGTAAATATAGCATCAAAGCATGAATCTCTTTTAGAGGATCTAAGCATGGAGGTAATTATTGAGGAAGATCCGGACTATATCTTTGTTGTAACGATGGGAGATAGCGAAGAAGCTTTAGAGACTTTAAAGAATGGAATACAGAAAAATCCAGCGTGGAGTGATTTGTCAGCTGTAAAAAATGATAGATATATTGTACTACCTAAGGATTTATTCCATTATAAACCTAATGCAAGATGGAGTGAAAGCTATGAATATATTGCAAAAATTCTCTACCCAGATGAATTTAAATAAGATGAAGGTACATGAAATATGCTTAATATAAATAAAAAAATGAAAAGCTATAACGTTACTGTCATAGCTTTTCTTACAATTTTACTGATGATTGGTATTTTAATAAGTATAAGTGTTGGTTCGGCCAAAACACCTATATCGGCAATTCTTTCTACAATAAAACAAGGAGATAGATCTACAAAAATTTATAGAATTATAAGCTTTGTAAGGATTCCAAGAACATTTGCTGCAGTTCTTGCAGGTTGTGCTTTATCAGTTTCAGGCGTTATACTACAATCCGTACTTAATAATTCTCTTGCAAGTCCAAGTATTATTGGTGTAAATTCTGGAGCGGGATTATTTACTGTCTTAATTGCAGCTTTTTTTCCTCAATATTTATATCTTACAACTATTGCAGCATTTACGGGTGCGATTATAGCCGTCCTACTGGTTTATTTTATAGCAAAAAAGACTGGAGCCTCTAGGATGGCAATCATTCTGTCAGGAGTTGCCGTGTCAAGCTTTATAGGAGCTATGACGGATACTGTACTAACTCTAAAACCTGATACAGTCATAGGGCGTACAGCATTTTTAATAGGGGGATTTTCCGGTATAACCATGGATAAGGTAAACTTTGCAGGAGGCTTTATTATTACTGCTATTCTTATAGCTTATATTCTAGGCTATGATATGAACATTCTGGCACTAGGAGATGAAAGTGCCAAATCCTTAGGTCTAAATGTAGCTAGGCTACGCTTTATCTACTTAATTCTTGCAGCAATATTAGCAGGAAGCGCTATTAGCTTTGCAGGATTATTAGGTTTTGTCGGATTAATTGTTCCTCATGTAGCAAGGCTTTTGGTTGGATATAATAATAGAATTTTGCTCCCGGTATCAGCATTGCTAGGAAGCATTTTCACTCTCCTATGTGATTTACTGGCGCGAGTTATCTTTGCACCTTATGAAATACCGGTCGGTATTATTATGTCGTTCTTGGGTGGTCCATTCTTTATCTATTTATTAATAAAAGGCAAAAGAGGTCTGCTTTATGATTAAATTAAATAATGTTACTGCGGGATATAATAAGGTTGAAATCATTAAAAATATAAATATAAATTTTGAAGAAGGTAGTATTACAAGCATAGTAGGTAAAAATGGTTGTGGAAAAACTACTCTATTAAAAACAGCGTCAAACTTATTAATACCCTTTCGTGGAAAGGTTACTATAAGCCACAAAGATATTTCAAGCATATCAAACAAGGAGCTTGCAAAGAAGGTTTCCTTTTTACCTCAGCTTAGAATGGTCCCCAATATAACGGTTTTTGATTTGGTCATGCACGGCAGATATCCATATTTAGGATTTTCTCGTACTCCACAGAAGCAAGATAAGGAAATTGTGAGAGAGGCTATCGATAATATGAGTCTAAATAAATATATAGATAAAAATATTCAGGAGCTTTCCGGCGGTCAGCGTCAAAAGGTTTATATTGCAATGGTTTTAGCCCAGAATACAGATATCATATTTTTAGATGAGCCAACTACCTATTTGGATATTAATCATCAACTTGAAATACTAGAAATACTAAAAAAGTTTAAACAGATTGGAAAAACGATAATTATGGTGCTTCACGATTTAGGTAATGCACTTTCCTATTCAGATAAAATTTGTTTGATGGAAGATGGAGAAATAGTAATATATGAAACGCCACAAGCTGTGTTTGAAAGTAAAGCAATCGATAGGATTTTCAAGATTAATTCTGCGCAGGTGGTAATTGAAGATAAAGGTGAAAAACAGTATATGTTTTATCTAAAGAAGAATTAAATTATAGAAATATAAATATAGAATTATATAAGAATTATCTCCCTTCAAAGTAAGATGCCGGTTATGAAGGCTACATCTATCCAAAAAACTTTGTAGGGAGATTTTCTTCTAGAACGATACAAGATCAGCGGTCTCAACTAAATTAGCAGGTAGCCCCGCCTACGAGATGTAGCTTTGCTTCCAGAATTTCTTTCTATTAAGAAGGTTATCTGATAATAATTGAGCGTCTACATTTTCAAAGCCAAGTCTATTAATAGTTTGAGCAAATCGTTCGCCGGTTT
>SHOH01000303.1 GCA_004294845.1 Anaerolineaceae bacterium | reverse complement strand
ATTGATGAGGAGTTATGTGATGGCTGTGGTTTGTGTGTTAGTGCATGCCATGAAGATGCTATTGCAATTATAGACGGTAAAGCAAAGCTACTACGTGATGATTATTGCGACGGACTTGGTAATTGCTTACCTGTTTGTCCAACAGGTGCCATAGCCTTTGAGACCCGTGAGGCATTAGAATTCAATGAGGAAGAGGTCAAAAAAAATATATTGAAAAAAGAACAAGAATCTGCAGAGCAGACACAAAGTTTTGGCGGGTGTCCCGGTTCTAGGATGATGAATCTTAAAGATAAGAATGATAATACAAATATAACCATAGAGAATGATAAAAATGAAGAAGAGGTAAGGCAACATATTCCTTCAATGCTTAGACAGTGGCCTGTACAGCTTCAGCTGGTGCCTCATAATGCACCTTATTTTAATGGTGCCGATTTATTGGTAGCCGCAGATTGCACAGCATTTTCCTTTGGAAATTTCCATTCCTTTATGAAAGATAAAATCACATTAATTGGATGTCCTAAGCTTGATGATGCAGATTATTCAGAAAAACTTACACATATTCTAAAAAGCAACAATATAAACAGTATTACAGTAATAAGGATGGAGGTACCATGTTGTGGCGGTATCGTACATGCTGTAAAGACAGCTATAATTAATAGCGGAGAGCTTATTCCATGGAGAATGGTAATCATTTCTACGGACGGTACAATACTTGAGGACACAAAGTAATATTGTAACAAGGTCTAATTATTGCAATCATGTAGGCGTATGTCTATTGACAATTAGAAATTAGAATGATATGATTTATTTACAAATAGAACTAAGAAATTATTATAGTCATGAATAAATCAAATAGAATAGTTAGCATTAAAACTATAATGCAAGAGATTAAGAGAACGCATTTATGTTTTTTTCTGAATTAGATTATGACAATACTCTAATGTTATGAGTAGTGTTTTGATATTAATTCATTAATCTACATAAACCGTTCTTTTTTGTTTTACTAAATTATCACAAAACATTTTTAGAAGATGTAAAAGATAAGTAAATATTTACGTTATTACATTTTATAATTGAAAAAGAATGCTTGTGAAAAGAGCATTTGAATAATAAAA
>SHOH01000148.1 GCA_004294845.1 Anaerolineaceae bacterium | reverse complement strand
ATAACCACAATAAATAATAACTAATATTGACAAATCTGATTTCATGGAGTATTATTTGTATATCAAATTAGATAAGAGGATGTTTATGTTAAGTGTCGTTGAAAAGGTGAATAAAGCAAATTAAATATTTGCTGAGGGGAATTCTACTAGACTAGATGGAATCTACCCTCATGCCGGTCTTTTTGTTGACGGCATATCTGCCCTACTAGATGCTTAATATATTATATGAAACTGATTTTATAAGCATGGCTGTATGGTCATGCTTTTTTGTGCCCTTAATCTGTATATAGAAATCATAACACATAATGGTTTATTTTTGAGTACAGCTATTTATAGTTTCATATATTGTTATGGGATGTTAATAACCATGAGTATTATGCCTTTGGAGCGGATATTCATGGTTTTTATATTGCATGAATAAAAGAAAAGGAAGTGTAGAAATGATACAAGTAGAACGTGATATAGAATTTGATATGATAAAACAAATATGGATGGAGCAGGCTCTCACTAATTGGGCTAAAGATGAAATAAAGAATACTATTCCCTATATGTCGGAAAATGAATTACGAGCAAAGCTTAGAGATACAACGGAGGCTAGATTATTAATTGAGTATTTAGGTAGACCACCTCTAGTGTCTTTAGCAGGAATTAAGGATATGATACAAAGTGCTATGAGAGGAGAATGCCTAAGTGCCATGCAATTGGAGGAGATAGAAAAATCTCTGGTTGCTGTCAGAAGACTAAAGGATTATCTATGTAGAGGTAAGCAATATGAGCTATCCCTCCCATATTATGAGGAAAATCTTAATAGCTTAGAAAGTGTTCAGGAGATTTTTCGGTTTCAAATTAGAAACGGTGTTGTAGATGATTATGCATCTAAGCAATTAAAAACTCTACGAAGCGACATAGAGAAAGCAAAGGACAAAATGAAGGAAAAAGCTGAGAATATAATGCGGGTCCACAAAGACTGCATGTCTGAGAACTTTAGCACCTTTAGAAACGGACGTATGTGTGTACCAGTAAAAAAAGAATATAGGCACAAGGTAAGTGGCAGTGTAATAGATAAATCATCCACAGGTAATACATTGTTCATAGAACCGGTCTCTGTAGCAAAATATTATGAGGAGCTACAGCTACTAATTATAGATGAGGAAAATGAAGTTCGTAGAATTTTATATTCTCTTACTGCTATGGTTTCAGATAATTCGGAAGTTATGGAACAGAATATGAGGATGATCGAAAAACTAGATTATATATTTTCTAAGGCTAAATTAAGCTTAGAGCTTAATGCTACATGTCCAAAGATAAATACTGACAGAATAATTACCTTAAAAGATGGCAGGCATCCTCTAATGGATGAAAGCATTTGCGTACCATTGCAATTTGAAATAGGAAATGGAGTATCTGGAATAGTAATAACCGGACCTAATACAGGAGGCAAGACAGTAGCTATAAAGACAGTTGCCTTAAACTGTATGATGGCACAATGTGGACTTCATGTGACTTGTCGTGAGGCTGATATATGTATGAGTAGCAATTATCTATGTGATATAGGAGATGGACAGGATTTATCTGAAAATCTATCAACTTTTTCAGCTCATATTAAGAGAGTATTATATATTTTAAAAAATATTAATAAAGATAGCCTTGTTATTATGGATGAGCTTGGATCGGGTACGGACCCCACAGAAGGTATGGGTATAGCCATAGCCATACTTGATGAGCTAAAGAAAAGTGAGGCTTTGTTCTTGGTTACTACTCATTATCCTGAGGTCAAACAATATGCGCAAAAGGAAGATAGAATAAAAAATGCCAGAATGACCTTTGATAAAGAAAGTTTAAGACCACTCTTCCAACTGGAAATCGGAGAAGCAGGGGAAAGCTGTGCATTCTATATATCCAGAAGACTTGGTATGCCAGATTCCATGCTTAAAACAGCTATGAAGGCAGCCTATGGCGAAAACATTCCAATTGATCTTGAACTTAATACTACAGGTGTAGAATATAGACGTCAATCAAGATCAGGAATACGTAAAATAGCTAGTAATTCAAAAAGAAATAATCCTTTAGAAAAATTCCAATTAGGTGACAGCGTAATGGTATATCCTGATAAGAAGATAGGGATAGTATGTCAGACTATAAATGATAAAGGCGTTCTTAGAGTGCAATTATCCGATAAGAAGATTTGGATAAATCACAAGAGAGTCAAGCTGCATGTAGCTGCATCTGAATTATACCCAGAGGATTATGATTTTTCTATTATATTTGATACAGTCGAAAATAGAAAACTAAGGCATGATATGGATAGAAAATATGTAGAGGGTGCAGAAATTACAATAGAATAAAGAGTAAAACAAGGTATTGCATAAACATTAGTAGAATACTATGGCAAAAAATACAAAATAGGTTTATAATAGAAGATAATTGCGAATTAATGTGACCTGATGATTATTAAATTATACACAAAATCATACAAAAAAGAGAGGAGTAGAAGGTATTATGATACTTGAAGGAAAAGTAGTTGTAGCACAAGGAGGCGGACCTACCGCTGTAATCAATCAGTCATTAGTTGGAACAGTACTAGAATCAAGAAAATTTCAACAAATCACAAAGGTATATGGTGCTATAAATGGTGTGGAGGGTATTATTAACGAGGACTTTCTAGATCTTACACAGGAAACAACTCATAATCTAGAGTCAGTTGCAATCACCCCCTCATCCGCATTATTTTCAACTAGGGACAAGCCCGACGAAGCCTATTGTCAAGAGATATTTAAGGTTTTTAAAGCACATAATGTAAGATATTTCTTTTATATCGGTGGAAATGATTCTGCTGATACAGTTAGAATAGTAAATCAGCAGGCAGAAGCTTCAGATTATGAATTCAGAGCTATTCATATACCTAAAACTATCGATAATGACTTAATGATGAATGACCATACTCCCGGATATCCATCAGCTGCAAGGTTTGTCGCACAGTCCTTTATCGGACTGAATCTGGACAATCGTGCACTTCCCGGAGTGCATATTGGTGTTGTCATGGGAAGAAATGCAGGATTCTTAACAGCCGCATCCTCTATAGCACAAAAATATCCCGATGATGGTCCTCATTTGATATATCTTCCTGAAAGAGAATTTAGTATCGACAAATTCCTTACCGATGTAAAAGGAATATATGATAAACATGGTAGATGTATGGTTGCTATATCAGAGGGAATAAAGGGTAAGAGCGGAAAACCTATTATTGCAGAGCATATGGCGGGTGAAGTTGATGCTCATGGTAATAGACAGCTATCAGGTACTGGAATACTTGGTGATCTACTTTCTGAGCAAATTAAAACAAAGCTAGGTATTCAAAGAGTTAGGTCTGACACATTAGGATACCTACAAAGGTCATTTTTTGGCTGTGTATCTAAAGTTGATCAGCATGAGGCCAGAGAAGTTGGAGAGAAGGCAGCACAGTTTGCTATTTGGCATAATATAGACGGCTCCATTACTATTAACAGGACAGGTAATTATTCTGTGGAGTATAGAATGACTGACCTTAAGAATGTAGCGGCAAATACCAGACTTATGCCCGATGAATATATCAATAAGGAAGGCAATAACGTTACTGATGCTTTTAAATATTATTTACAGCCCTTACTGGGTGAGGATATGCCTCAAGCAAGTATGCTAAGAGCACCAAGGGCTGAAAAGATACTTCATCCAAGAAGATAGTTAAATATTATTCTATACTTACGAGTGTAACATCAGGAGGAAGAATGTATTCAATTTTACTTATGATTATATACATTGCTTTTATCAGTCTTGGTTTGCCAGACTCCTTGCTGGGTTCGGCATGGCCGGCTATGTATGGGCAACTTGAGGTACCGATCTCATACGCCGGAATAATAACCATGATTATTGCCGGTGGTACTGTAGTATCCAGCCTACTGTCCGATAGGATTACCAGAAGACTTGGGGCTGGACTCGTTACCGCAATCAGTGTTTTGATGACTGCAGTGGCATTATTTGGATTTTCCGTTTCAAAATCATTTATTCTACTTTGTCTATGGGCAATCCCATATGGAATAGGAGCAGGTGCTGTTGATGCGGCATTAAATAACTATGTAGCACTTCATTATGCATCAAGACATATGAGTTGGTTACACTGCTTCTGGGGAGTCGGGGCGGCTTTAAGTCCATATATTATGGGCTATAGCCTAACACGTGGTTTAGGATGGAGTAATGGATACCGCTTAGTATCTATAATTCAGATTGTGTTAACAGCCGTCTTGTTTTTAAGCCTTCCGCTATGGAAAAGAAAAAGTAATAATGATAAGGGGGCTAAAACGCATACACGTGCTTTAAGTCTCTCGGAGATTTTTAGAATTCGTGGAGTAAAGTTTGTACTTATAACATTTTTTAGCTATTGTGCTCTTGAAGCGACGGCTGGCTTATGGGCAAGCAGTTATCTTGTTGAATTTCGCCATATAGACACAGAAACAGCAGCAAGATTTGCGTCTTTGTTTTACTTAGGTATAACCTTTGGCCGTTTTATTTCAGGATTTATATCCGATAAATTCGGCGACAAAAGTCTTATTAGATACGGCTTAATAGTTGTTTTATTTGGTATTGTATTGGTTGGACTTCCGACATCAAGTAGCATAACGACATTAGCGGGACTTGTAATTATTGGACTTGGTTGTGCACCTATATATCCATCAATTATTCATGCCACTCCATTTAATTTCGGGGAAAATAATTCACAGGCTATAATCGGTGTGCAGATGGCAAGTGCATATATTGGGACCACCTTAATGCCTCCTATTTTTGGCTTTATAGCTGATAAAATAAATATTGGCTTGTATCCAATATATCTTATAATATTCGCAGCTCTTATGATAATAATGTCAGAGAGGTTGAATGCCATAATCAAGGCTAGAGAATCACTATAAGTCGAATAGCTTAATAGGTATCATAATTATCAATTCTTACATTATAAAAGGAGGATATATGGAGCTTTCATCAGTTTTATTTGCATTTGCTCTTACGCTTTTTGCCGGTCTAGCAACGGGTATTGGCGGTGCTCTTTCCTTACTGACAAAAAAAACGAATACAAAATTCTTATCTATTTCTTTGGGATTTTCAGCAGGTGTGATGATTTATGTGTCTTTTGTTGAGATATTTGGCAAAGCAAAAGATGCCTTGGTTTCCGAATTAGGAGCAACTAGTGGTGCATGGGCTACTGTTGGTGGGTTTTTCTTTGGCATATTATTGATCGCTATAATAGATAGGGTTGTGCCATCTTCAGAAAATCCGCATGAAATACACACTGTAGAGGAAATGGACGGTAAAAGTGAATCACACAAGGCCAATCTTATGAGAATGGGATTATTTACGGCTCTTGCAGTAGGTATTCATAATTTTCCTGAAGGATTAGCAACCTTCACAGCGGGATTAAGCGATCCCCAGCTGGGAATTCCTATTGCCATAGCAATTGCCATCCACAATGTCCCTGAAGGTATAGCAGTGGCGGTTCCTGTATTCTATGCAACTGGCAGCAAGAAGAAGGCGTTCAGGTTATCTCTACTCTCAGGGCTAGCAGAGCCAATAGGTGCATTAGTAGGATATGTCTTCCTATTTAGATTTTTCAATGACATTATGCTTGGTCTTATATTTGCCAGCGTAGCCGGTATTATGGTATATATAAGCTTAGATGAGCTATTACCATCAGCAAGAGAATATGGAGAACACCACCTTTCTATCTATGGCCTTGTTGCCGGAATGGCTGTAATGGCTACAAGCTTATTACTATTTATGTGATTTATA
>SHOH01000302.1 GCA_004294845.1 Anaerolineaceae bacterium | reverse complement strand
GAATTTTCTCATAAGGCACGCCTCCTTAGCCTAAATCTGAATCTAGCTTCCACTTATGATTTTAAATAAACGGTTGTTCTTATAAATCCGCTCTCTACCAATCCTTTCTGACACTAAAAATCCATTTTTCTCAAGTTCACTTAAATATCCTGCTGCAGTTTTTCTTGTAACACCCAGACCTGCTTCAATATAGTTTGTTTTAGTGTAGAATTCATAGAATAACAAATCCATCAATTCTTTAGAATATATCTTAGGTAATTTTTCTTTCACCTCAGCTGACATTATTTCAATCTCATTATTTATTTTTTTAGATAATAGCAGCGCCTCTTCTGCAGTTTCTTCTATCCCAGTAAGAATGTATAATATCCACTCTTCCCATTGATTATCGTTATGTAGTTTTTGAAGTAAAGAATAATATAAATCTTTATTTCGAATTATATAGCCACTTAAATACAAAATCGGACTATCCAACAGTTCATTTTTTACAAGATATAGAACATTAAGAATTCTACCTGTCCTTCCATTTCCATCATAGAAAGGATGTATGCTTTCAAACTGATAATGAATTACAGCTAATTTTATTAGAGGATCCACATGATCACTATCATTCATGTATATCTCAAGATTATGAAGATAATTGCGAATGACATCTTCACCAAATGGAGGAGTATATATTGTGTCTCCGCTGTTTTCATTTAATAATACCGTCCCAGGCAGTTTCCTTATTCCCGACTCATTCCTCTCGATGATTCTTTGAATTTCGATCAAAAGATTTGTTGTTATGACTGAGTTCTTCTTTATCTCCTCATATCCATGCCAAAGGGCCTCCCTGTAGTTTACCACCTCTTTAGCAGAAGGATTATTATAAGATTTACTACTAATTGCTTTATAAATTTCGTCATGAGTAGTAACGATATTTTCTATTTCTGAACTATCCTTTGCTTCTTTTATAGTGACTGCATTTATTAACATATGCTTATTAGGTATAGTATCAGCATAGCCTTTTAACTCAGAAAGATATCGATATGTTCTGGCTAACTGCTTTAAAACACGTTTTGTTTCCAAATCTTTATTCGGTGGTAGTAACGGTAATGAGTTTTTCATATACGACCTCCT
>SHOH01000301.1 GCA_004294845.1 Anaerolineaceae bacterium | reverse complement strand
TAACAAAGAGCTTATATGAGGATCTTGATGCTGATAGTATATCTCTTCAAAAAAAAGAATGGTATGATAATAATCATGTAGTCGTTCATCTTGGAAAAGAGGTTGTTCATGTTGATACCAGGAATAATACGGTAAGTCTTGATGATGGTTGCAGCTTAGAATTTTCAAAACTATTAATAGCAAATGGAGCCAGTAATCTTAAGCCCTCTATTGAAGGCATTGATAAAGAAAATGTATATACCATAAGAAAGTTTGAAGATATTCAAGAAATTAAGGCAAAAGCTGAAAACAAAAAAACATTTCTTCATATTGGTGGAGGTATACAGAACCTTGAAGCGGCATGGGCATTTTGCTCCCATGATAAAGAGGTAATAATAGTAGAGTTCATGGACAGATTGATGCCAAGGCAATTAGACACCAGAGCATCAGAAATACTTCTAAAATCTGTGAAAGCTTCTAATGCCAAAGTGTTATTGAGCACAGAGGTAATCGCTATAAATGGTGATGATAAAGTAAGCTCTGTTATTATAAAGAATAAAAACTCTGCAGAAAAGTCCGACGTAGAAAGCAGTACTGCAAAACAGTCTATAGACTGTGATATGGTTATATATTCTGTTGGGATTAGACCAAATAAGAAATTATATGAAAATACAGATATTTTAACAAATATAGGTGTCATTGTAGATGAATATATGAGGACAAATCTTGAGAATATATATGCTGCCGGAGATATTGCAGAATACTGTGGTAGAGTAGGCGGACTGTGGCCGATAGCGATTGAACAAGGAAAAATATCAGGTTATAATATTGTCGGGAAGGATGTATGCTATACCGGTTTATTACCTGTAACCACAATGAATGCATTTAATCTTAGTGTCTTTTCTATCGGAGCGATTGAAGAAAGCGATACCGCTCTCTCATTAGTTGATGACCCGGCTGATGATAAGTCTTATAAGAGATTATTTATAAAGGACAACACCATCATAGGTGCTATTATAATCGGAGATGCAAAATATAATAATATGCTAAAGAAATTAGTTACCAATAAATCAGATATATCCGCTTTTGATTTCTCCAATATATCTGTAAGCGAACTACTCGATAAGCTTAAAGCCAT
>SHOH01000020.1 GCA_004294845.1 Anaerolineaceae bacterium | reverse complement strand
AATGCGATAATCAGATAACCGCGATAAGGCTTAGCATAGGAAAACAATCGCTTTAATATGGAATTATTTTCATCGTATGAAGTCATCTGACCACCTCCTAAATATCTATCTTATATATTCCTAGTGACATTCATAACTCAGCTTAAATATGAACTAGATAACACTATTGAGTTTAACTTACCTGAGAATCACAGATTTCTTTGTATATACTGCAGGTCTGATATAGTTCCTCATGCTTACCTAGTCCCACCATCCTACCATCGTCCAGCACAATAATCTGATCCGCATTTTTAATGGTATTCGCTCTCTGGGATACTATAATAACTGTAGTATCCTCTAGGTTCTTCGTAATAGCCTCTCTTAGCTTTGCATCAGTGGCATAATCAAGGGCACTTGAGCTATCATCCAGTATAAGAATCCTTGGACTTCTGACCAAAGCTCTGGCTATGGTCAGGCGTTGTCTTTGTCCACCTGATAGATTTCTACCTCCCTGATTAATCTGCGAATCATACCCATCGGGAAGCTTCTCCACAAAGTCTTTAGCCTGAGCAATATCTATTGCTCTCTCGATTTCATCTAAAGATGCGTCCTTCTTTGAAAATCTTAGGTTATCAATGACACTGCCTGAAAACAGCACAGCCTTTTGCGGTACTATCCCAAAAAAAGTTCTAAGCTTATCAAGGGAATAATCATTAAGAGCTATTCCATTTATTCTAATCTCTCCCTTATCCACATCATAAAATCTTGGCAGTAGGTTTATCAGCGTGGACTTACCTGAACCTGTTCCGCCTATAATACCGATTATTTCACCTTCATTTATATCAAAGCTTATATCATTAAGGGTATACTCATCCGATCCCGGGTAAGCAAATGACACCTTATCAACACTTACGAGAGGCACATCATTATTAGGTGGCATACCTTCGACCTTTTCCGTAACTGTAGACACCGTCTCAAACACCTTATTAATCCTTCCCGCGGAGGCTGATGCTTTTGTAAAGATAACTACCAGGTTGGCAACCACAACCAGGGCGATTGATATCTGTGTCATGTAATTTACAAATGCAATAACCTCCCCCTGTGTTAGACTACCTATATCCACACGGATGCCACCAAACCATAGAATTGCTAGGATAGCTACATTTAATATGGCAAAGGTAGCAGGATTTAAAAATGCTGATATCTTCCCGACATTTATAGCAATATCTGCAACCTCGTTATTGGCTTCATTAAATCTCTTAATTTCATGCTCCTGTTTTGAAAATGCTCTAATTACCCGCGCTCCACTTAGATTTTCTCTTGTGATGCGTGATACCTTATCAAGCATCTTTTGACGAACCCGATAATATGGGACAGATAGCTTCATTATTAAATAAATAACCACTGATACCAGCGGAGCTACAATCAGAAAAATAAGAGAAAGCTTTAAATCCAATATCATTGACATTACCACAGCACCAATTACAAGAAACGGTGCTCTAACAACAAGTCTAATTAGCATAGCTACGGCAAGCTGCATCTGGTTTATATCATTAGTAAGAATAGTAATAAGGGTATCCGTGCCAAACGCATCTAACTCAGCATGTGACAGGGAGTTGATATGCTCATACAGATCATTTCTAACCATTGTTCCAAATCCTTGGGATGCTCTGGCGGCGCTGTACTGACAAATAATCGCAAAAATAAGCCCCATAAAGCCTAATAGAAGGATAATTCCCCCTCTCTGGAGCACATAAGCCGAATCCTTATTTTTAATTCCTATATCAATTATCGATGCCATTACAAGCGGTACGATTAATTCAAATACAGCTTCAAGAAATTTGAAAAATGGTCCGATAGTTACTTCCTTTTTAAAGTATTTTAAGTATCTTGCCAGCTTTAGCATAAAACCCCCGTATCTTAAGTCAATAGGTACACTTCTGTATACCTTGCACCAAATTTGCATTTTTTATAATTAACTATTATTCATGGCTTTTTTACATATACGATGAAAAGCAAATCGAAATTTCTCACCCTCTTCACTGGTACGCTTTTTTGTGCTTCCTTTTAGACGTCCCCCTGCCATACGAACTTTTTTTGCAATATGCCTTTCCATTAGCATTTGGTCAATATTCTCATCCAGATATTCTTTTCCCTTATGATGGATTGCATAAGCACCCTTTCCAAGTGCCATAGCGGCTACACCGTAATCCTGTGTAACTATAATATCTCCTTTTAGGGTATGATTAAATAGAGCAAAATCAACAGCGTCGGGAGCCTTACTTACTACTATAATCTTACTGTAGTCTGACGTTAGTATATGGCTGGTATCTACAAACATATATACAGATATATTATACTCTTTGGCCACCTCTTCAATTATATCTTTAACCGGACATGCATCCGCATCTACTAATATTTTCATACTAATAACCATGCCTTTCAAACAGTCTGCAAACTTTGGGCCACAGGCACAAATTTGCCATGTGAAAGATTTATCTTTCACATTATCCCCTATTCTACTATCATAATATATACCTGTTCTTTTGAAATATTAAGCTCTTAATGACTTTTTAATGTCACATGATAAACTTCCGTATAAGTTAGCTTGCCCTTAATATGCTCAGATTTCATAAGACTAATTTTTTCTATTCTCGGTTGTAGTATAGGAAGACTTCGTATAAATTCACCTTCATTAAAAGCTTTGTCAAAGCTTACTCTTCTAGCCAAAGTAAGATGTGGTCTATAATCCCGTTTGTCTAATACAAATCCACTAGCATTAAGCTGATCTGACAGCTCCTTTTGAAGCCTCCGCAAATTCTCTTCCTTTTTGACTCCAAGCCAGCATATATCTCCATCCCTTGACTTAAATCTTCCAAAGTCACTTATAGATATACTAAAGCTATCTAGGTCAGTATTAGAAACAGCCAGCTCCATTGAACGCTTTACAGAATCCAAATCAGAGGTTTCGCCTATAAAATTCAATGTAAGATGAAGATTTTCTTTTAAGGTAAAGCTACCTTTTACAGTTAATGGACGTAATACATTTATAACTTCATATAAGGAATCCCTAATATCATGTTCAAAAGTGATAGCTGTAAATAGTCTCATATTTACCTCCGAAATTACCAAGTACTCGTAAACTTACAATAAATTTATTTAATCATAAGCCTGACTTTCTTTTTTTGCTTATAATATTCTTCTTAACAATAATATATGAAATCCCTACAAGTTTCAATCATTTCAAGAAAAATAAGGCCTCTGATTTTCTCAGAGGCCTTATTATGTTATTCAAAATTAAATTTTCTCAATAATAAAACTAGCTTTATTTTATTTGATTTGTTAGTTTTAGATAAATGTGACTATTTTGATGATTGTAGTCTAGTCCAATGGCCTTATTGAAATGATTAGAAGCTTCTTGCATATTTCCTAATCCCAAATTAGCCAACCCCATTAGGTAGTAACAATTAACTATGTTTTTAACATTCATGTCATCATCAAAAATTAAAAAGTCAGGAATTGATACTGCAAAGAAGTCATTTTTCACCTCATCATTTATATGACGCTCTCCATAATCCAAAAGCTTATAAAAGCAAGCATTAGCTTCCTCAGTTTTGCCCAATTCCTTTTTCGCTAGACCTTTGTACAATATCATGTCCGCTGGTTGATCATTATAATACATAAATCCTGAAGGATCACTATCTCCTAACTCCGCCAACTCAAAGCACTTCTTTGCTTCATCCGCTTTTCCTAATACTTTCTTTATTTTTCCCAAGTAATAATAAATATTATTATCCTTTGTACCTTCCAGTTTGCCTTCTCCTAAATTTTCAGGATAAATAAGTGCTGTTTCAAGAAGCTCCTCAGCTTTTTCATATTTAGCTAAGCTTATCTTTTCCTTCGCCATTTCAAGAAGAGCTGTTTTATACTGTTGTGGTATTTTACCCTCTGCCCCTTCCCATGGTCGGAATTCGTAATTCATGATAGTTTCATAAGCCTTTTCATGCATACCAGCTAAGTTATAGAGAGTTACATATTCAAGCATAATATCATCACGCTCAATTATAATATGTTTATATTTTTCATAGGTCTTTAAGCGTTCGGTAAACTCTACACCCAGCTTTTTATAGAGCTGATCTAGTTCCAAAAAGATTCTACTATCTGTTTCATCTAATGAGAATGCTTTTTCAAGTGCTACTTTTGCACGATCTTTATCTCCTAATTTATTATAGTAAGCTAGTGCAAGGTTTCGATGCACCGTTGGATATGTATCATCCAGTTCAACAGATTTTTCCCATAGCTCTATAGCTACATCAAACTGTAATTTATCATAGTAAAGGTTTCCAAGATAATAATGTGCCTTTGCCGCATTTGGCATCTGCTCAATCACTTCTCGCAATACTGCAATGTCCTCCAGTTTATTCGGGAAGCAATATAACGGTGAATAGTTCTCCGCTAGCTGATACTCTTTTTTTGCTTCTTCAATTTTACCTGCTTTTTGTAAATAGAATCCTTTGTAATATGCAAGTAAAGGATATTTTTTTGTACATTGTTCTAAAATAGCAACTGCTTCATCGTAGAAATGAGCTTCAGCGTAATCCTTACCTATCTGCAAATAGCTTTCATGATAATTTCTCAATAGACCATTCATGTTATCTAATATTGGCTTTGACTCTTCACTTAGATAAGTCAATTCAAACATAGAAAGGTAGTCAAAAGGGTCAACATCCAAATTTTTATCAATGAATTCTCTTGCATCTTTTTCATATCCTAATTTTCGCAACAGAACTGCTTTAAGACCACGTGCCTTAATATTGTGAGCATTTTTAACCAAGGCTTTTTCTACGAAATTCAAAGCATTAGAGTAACTTTTCCATACCGCTTCAATTACTGCTAGGTAATAGAAAGACATTTCTTGCTGTTCATTACTCCAGGTGGCTTTATAAAATGCATCATATGCTTCCTTTGTTTTATCCTGATAAAACAAAGCTAATCCAAGGTTATAATACGGCTCACTATTATAAGGATTAGGGCTTCTCCAAGTCAAGCGTTTAATAGCTGCTAAGAAATACTTTTCGGCCTCTATAAAATTACCTCTTCTTAATAGAAGCATACCATAAGCATTATTTATACGACTGTCACCTTTATCTCGTTTTAGCCCCTCTAAGTAATAGGAATCCGGTAAATATGTTGCATGGCGATGTTGCTCTATATGCTGTGCTGTTAATAGAAGCTCTTCGTTAGTCATAATATCTTCTGGATTCTTTGCGGCTTCTGCTGGTTTAGCTATTTTTGGAATTCCCTCTTCCTGTGGTTGATACTCTACTAAAAGTTTTTCTGCAGAATGAACAGATACACAAAGGTCTATAGGTTTGTCTACACAGATGGTATGTTCTTTCTCGTAAATATCCGTAGGAGATAGTTTGAATTTTTCTCTGATTATTTCCTTATCTTTAATTTTAATTACTATCTCTGCATCATCAAAAAGCTCGGTGCCATATACTATTATTTTGACACTCTCTTTTTCAATTTCCACATTCATTGATGCATGAATAGTAGCATTCTTTACTGCACCTACTTTTTTATATGGCATAAAATATTGCTTGAAAGTCTTTTCCTCAAATGGTTTTAGCCAAGTAAAGTCCGGTTGATTCTCCGTATATACGCCTGTCATTAATTCTATATAAGGTCCATCGGCATCCGTTAAATTTTTGTCCCACATTTTACCAAAATCTCCACAACCCCAAGTCCATTGTTTCTTACCCGGTGACACGTGATGATCTGCAACGTGAAGAAGTCCAGCATCTTTTTGGTAATCATATCCTCCCACAAAATCAAACTGGGAGTTCTCTGCCATATATGATGTTGGAACTGGAATATTCTTATATCTTGAAATATCAACTCCCTCACTATAATCATGTTTATAGTAGACTCCAGTGGCTATTGGAAATCGAGACACCTCACGCTTACCATGGTCCATAACATTGCGGACATCAGGGGGAAATATTGACTGCGTATAATCATTTACTGCAACTGCCGGATTAGCCCACCAAAGAAAAGTCTGTGGCATTGCTGTTCTGTTATAGAGCTGTCCTCTAATCTCGATATAGGCTTTATCAGGATATAGCGTAAAACCTGCTATTCCTTTTGTTCCATACATTTGATCTACATCATTTACTAGCAACGTTTTACTGCCATCTTCATTATCTTGAAGCAGGTAATCAACGGGCATAAATGTAGTGGGTCTATGATGTTGGGGCCAATTGAATTCAATACCACCAGATATCCAAGGACCTAGTAATCCTACCAATGCAGGCTTTATTACCTGATTGTAATAAACAAAATCATAATTATTAGTCTTATCATAGGCTCTTTGAATACGTCCTCCCAACTCTGGTAAAATCATTATTTTAATGTATTTGTTCTCAAGATATACTGCTTTGTATGCTTTATCTTTTTTGTCACGACTAATTTTTTCAGTAGCAGGGTATGGATATATCTTACCTGTGCTACCCTGATAAACCCTCTTTTCTAAAAACATGGGGTTTTTGTCGGGCTCTCCTACTTCATAGGTTGGAATAATAATTTCTTCTTCCCATATTTTAACACCATTCATAATTATTTACTCCTTTCTAATTTATTATTAAACACATTATATTATCAAAATTCATATTAGTCATTAAATAATGTTGCCCTTGTATTTATATTTATTGCTATTGCTTTTTATTGTGTTTCCCTTTAAAATCAGTTTATACAATACATTAAGGAGGTGTTAGTTTTGAAATCTTGCGAAGAATTCGTTTCCGAATCTTCTGATTATTTTGTTTACTCACCAAGTGTAACCGCACAGAATATGTTTTTTTATCCTTTATACACTGGACATTTTATTTATGATCGTGGATACTCATTACACAGGGAATCCTACGATAGTTACTTATTACTATATATTCAAAGCGGCTCTCTAATATTGGATTACGAAGGGCGAACAGAAGAAATTAATGAAGGTAGTTTCGCATTAATTGATTGCTACAATCCCCACTCCTACCGTTCTAAAGATAGATGTGAATGTATCTGGTGTCATTTTGATGGCTTAACAGCAAAATCATATTATTCATCTATAGTTTCTCATTTAGGAAATGTTTTTTCTATGATTGACCCGTATCCAGTGATTAATAAAATGAAACTAATTTATAATTTATTCAAAACCGGCTCAATTATTAAAGAACCTCTCATTTCAAAATACATAACAGATATTTTAACTTTGTTCCTACTATATACTCCAACTAAAGTTAATTCTATTGATTATATAGAAATGGCTGAGAAAACAATTTCCTATATAAATGAACATTTTGCCGAAAAACTAACTGTAGAAATGTTAGCGAGGCAGGTAGGTTTAAGTCAATATCACTTTATTCGTACTTTTAAAAAAGAAACAGGACACACTCCGCACGAATATATCATAAATACTCGTATCAATTCTGCTAAATATTTATTAAAAAATTCCAAGCTTTCTATTAAAGATATATGCTACAATACTGGTTTTTCCAGTGAAAGTGTATTCTGTAGTGCTTTTAAAAAGCGACAGGGTTCCACGCCTACAGAATACAGAACTTTAGTATCTACCTAATTGTTATATTTCCTAGCTACTATTATTCTACCGACTAGATTAGTCTAGTACATCATTTCTGGACACACTTTTATAATGCTAAAAAGGTTAATAGCTCAAAACAAGCTATTAACCTCTTATTAATTATTACGATGTAAATCCTAAGCGATTGTAATAGGAATGTCATAAACTCCAACTGCTTGTACTTCATGTATTTCTGCAATCTGTTTATCTGCGCTTTCATATCTGGCAGCCATCGCTGATTCACTATGAACCTTTGCCCCTTCTTTATAAGGTGAGATATAAAGATATAATCCCTTCGCAATAATCTCATCTTTATAAGGCATTAAATCAATTTCCCAAGTCGCTCCATTACAGAAGTTATCGTGAATCATTTTTCCATCAATAAAAGCATATCCTATATCACCAATATAATCCACTTGGAGGATCAATTGCTTTACATTATCAAAACTTTCTGGAGCTATGTGTATCTCAGCTCGAGCGTTTACTACTTTTGTTGATGTAATCGGACTGCCAACTACAGGCCGCTTCAATTCTCCTGCGTTTTCATCATTTACAGTGCTTTTATCTTCTACACTTAAAGCAACCTGAGGTACCTGTACTGATAATTCATAAACGTCAAATACACCTTCTTTGCCTTTAGTTTCTACTTCTTTACATACTGCTGATACCGTCGCTGGAGGAAATACCTTAACAATAACTTCTTCCTCTTGGTCCCTGCATTCTAGTCTAATACCAGTTTCCTGTGGTAATACAGTTGCATTCGTAATCATGATACGATCCACTCCACCAATTTTAAACTGCCAGAAGTTCATGGCATCACTGATCGGTAATGTACAAAGATGGATTACCTTATTTTCATGATTTTTGCAGATAATCTCAGAGTGTACATCACTAAACACTTCCACAGTTGTATCTGTTTGAGCACAACCGCCGTGTACTGCAGTAATAAATTGCTTATCAATACTATATTCACTTCGCATTCCTGGTATAGCAAAGAAGAAATAATAGATTTCTCCTTTTTGATTTGTAATCTTAGTAATGAGCTGCGTTGTGGCATATCTAAGTAAAATTCCATCTAGTTCTAATTGGATAGGTAGGATTGCATTTGCGTTAGCCGATAAATTCAATGTGCCTACCTCTGGTACACGGACTGTTCCTGTATCTAGTGATAATGTTAAAGCAAAATCTTTTTGATCATGCACCTCTGCGTGATCTTGATAATTATTAATAAATAGAAAACCTCTTCCTTCTTCGTTAACACGAATCGCATAACGTAGAGTATCTGTTTCCTCTGGTTGTTGTAATGCAGCCTCAGGGGGTAAGACTGTCTTTGTATTACACATTAATTCCTCAAAATTTTTATACAATAAATGTTGTAGTTTTAAAAATTTGAAACTATCTCGAATTTGGCCAAACTCGCCTACTGCTGCCTGATAATCATAAGAAAACTTCGGCACAGCATTTTCATTTAAAAAAGGAGTCTTTTTACCATGTGGATTTGTACCCCCATGATACATATAATATCCCAAAAAATTACATCCACTAGCAACTTTGACTGCTGCCATTGCCCCTACGCTTTCATAAGGTAATTGGAATCGATATTGGTAGAACACTGTCATTCCTCCACCCATCTCACAGCAAGCAAATGGGAAATCCTCTTTCGGGTACTCAGGATCAAAATTATAGTATTGCGGAGATGCATTATTATGAAAATCATTCATTAAATATTCCGCAGTGGCAGGATGTTCTTCTATATCACCATAAAACATCCAAGGGCGAAAAGCATAGCCGCCCCAAAGAGGGAATGTTACCTCTACTGGTGCACATGAACCACCCCATGCAGTCGCTGTATAAAAAGGTGTATCAAGACCTTCCTCTATAGCAATATCTTTTAACTTTTGCATATGCGCCGCACCTTGTGAACCGCTGACAATCCATTCTTTACTGTTTTCGGTTGTCATTTCCCATGGTGCTGAAGCATGTTCATATTCGTTTTCAATTTGAGTTCCGATAATAGGTCCACCATCTTTAAACATCAAACCCTTCACTTGCTCCCCGATGGCACGAAACAGTCTCCGTGTATAGAATAGATAACCCTCAGAATTACTTCTTATATCAAATGGTCGTCCATAGATCCAATCAGGAAAACCACCATTGCGGCATTCTCCATGATCAAAAGGTCCAACACGCAGAATTACCTGCATATCATGTTTATTACATATCTTTACAAACTTACGAAGATTTTTGTTACCACTCCAATCAAATTCACCCTCTATTTCTTCATGATGAATCCAAAATACATATGTTGCAATTATATTTAGTCCACCCATTTTCATCTTAATAACTTCATCTTCCCACATTGCTTCATCCATGCGAGAAAAATGAGCCTCACCACATATCGCAAAATATGGTTTTTCATTTTGCACCATATAATAATTACTAAAGTAGATATGATTACCCGATGGACTGGTACCTTCCATATCTATGGGTGCTCGGTAAATCGGATTTTTTATGTTTTTTGCTTCAAGTTTATATTCACGCATATACATACTCCTTATTATAATTATTTTGAAGATCCAACAATTCCAGTAACAAAATGTTTTTGCATTGTCAGAAATACTATTAATATAGGTAAAGTAGCCAGTACAATCGCAAGCATAAGCTGTCCGTAATCCACAAAATATGCTGAGGAGAGCGAAGATAAGAGTAAGGTAAAGGTCTTTTGCTCGTTGGATTGTAGCACAATCAATGGCCACAGATAGTTATTCCACTGCTTCATAAAGGAATAGATGAAACCCGCTGCAAAAGTCGCCCGCATAGGTGGCAGTACAAGCGAAAAGAAAATACGCAATTCATTAGCTCCATCGATACGTGACGCCTCTATTATTTCTGTAGGAAACGAGATAAAACTCTGACGGAAAAAGAAAATCAAAAAAGGCATTGCTAATGTTGGTAAAATTATAGCAGTATGTGTATCCATTAATTTCAATTTATTCATCATCTTAAATAGAGGAATCATCTGTGATGCAAAAGGAATCATCATAGAAATTAAAAATACATTATATAATAAATTCCTTGATTTACTACGATATTTCTCAAATCCATATCCTGCCATAGAGCATATCAAAACCGATAGAAATGTATAAATTAATGTTGTTTTAGCTGTATTCCAAAAAATACGCAGGAGTGATGCCTTTTCAACAAGGTTGTTCCAATTTACTTTTAAGGCACTACCAAAAGACATTGTACCCATAGTAACATCCGCACTGGTATTAGTAGATCCTACTACCATCCAAAAGAATGGAAATACTGAGATAACGGCAGCGATTAATAATATAATAAATGTAATCCACCCATTGATTTTTTTTGTTGAAATCGTAAATTTAGGTTTAATTTTCATTTCGCATCATCCCCCGTTATTCTAAATTGTATTATTGCTAAAATAATCATAATAAATACGATTACATAGGATAGCGTTGCAGAATAGCCAAGGTTAGGTGAATATACGAAAGATTGATTATAAATATATTGTGACATTGTTAAGGTGCTGTTTGCCGGTCCACCCATAGTAATGTTCATGGGCTCGTCAAAGAGTTGAAGTGTACCATTCGTAGACATGATCATTGTTAACAAAATGATGGGCTTAAGCTGAGGTAACGTAATCTTCCAAAAAGTATTCCAACTATTCGAACCATCAATTTGTGCAGCTTCGTATGTCTCGGCAGGGATATTTTGCATGGCTGCCAGAAAAAATATAACATCATATCCAGTCCAACGCCAAGTAAGCGCTATTATTATAATAATCTTAGCCCAAATCGGATTTTGTAGCCATTGAAATGACTCACTCAGAACATCAAGTGACATTAATACATTGTTTACGATACCATTCATAGAAAACATCATTTTGAATAGAACAGAGTAAGCCACAAGACTAGTTACACATGGTAAGAAAATTGCTGTTCGTAAAATACCTCGTGCCTTTAGCTTTGGTTTATTTAACATTGTAGCAAAACTAAGTGCAAGTACTTTCATTATCGGTACCTGTATTATTAAAAATAGAAACGTATTTGCCATGGACTTGAAAAATAATTTGTCTCCTAGCATGCGTTTAAAATTATCTAGGCCTGAAAATCGAAAGGCTCCCTCATCAAATGTTTGAAACGATAACCATATCGATTCAAATGCAGGATATATAGTAAAAACGCAAAATAAAATCAAAGCAAAGGACACAAAAAACCAGCCGTAAGCATTATAATTTATTAGTTTTTTTGTTCTTTTTTTCATATTATCACTTCCTATTTGGCTCTTATAAAAGTCCACTAATAAAGATTAATAATGAATGGAATGAAAGCTAAAAGCTTTCATTCCAGTTAAAAATCATATTTTAATTATCTACCTAATTGATTCTTTAATTGGGCATCTGCCGCCTCAAGTGCCGCCTTAATCTCAGTATCACCGGATAATACACCGGCAAATGCTGCTGTAATGGCATCGTTAGCTTCTGCTACATATCCACCATAGTTTACACCCGGTACTTTTGCTAATGTATCAGCAAATATTTGATATATTTTCTGTCCACCAAAGTATTCATCTTCTGTCTCAAATGCAGGGCCAGACAGTGCTGGTATATAACCGGATACACATGCATGAGCAAGCATGATATCTTCATAATATTCTGTACTATTAGCGTATACTTTATTAAGCAAATCAGCTGCTATATCTTTGTTTTTAGATGATTCAAACACATACCAAGAGGATCCCCCAAGATTAGAAGCATTTACAGCTCCTTCAACATCACTAAATCTAGGTGTAGATGCGATTCTCCAAAGTCCTGATTGGTCTGTTGCCGCTTTAATTGTTGATGCCATCCAAGGGCCATTAACAATACTTGCTACAGTGCCATTATTTAAAACACCTGCTCTATCGCCAGTACCTTCAGCCTCATATAATATTCCTGCATCCTTCATATCTTTGATTAATGCAAATCCTTTTTCCAAAGCAACATTATCAACTATACTGATTTCACCGTTGGAATCAAAGTACCATTTTCCAACTGATTGCATCATAGAACGTAATAATGTTGTTTTATTAGCTGCCATTTCAACAATCATATAAGAACCTGTTTTGTCTTTAACTGCTTTACCAATTTCAATAAACTGTTCCCAAGTCATATCTTGCATATCAGCATCAGTATAACCAGCTTCCTGAATTAAGTCTGTTCTATAAAATAGTATAGATGCTCCCGTATCTAGCGGAACTCCATATGCTCGGCCACTATTACTTACTGCGTCTATCTTAAAGGGCAAGAAATTCGAGTAATCTACCTTATCTGTTAGATCAGCAAAGCTACCTTTAAATGTTTGCAAATATTTAGCTGATACATAATCTTCAAGTAGAACAATATCTGGTAATCCTGTACCACCTGCAGATAATCCTGTTTGCATTTTTGTATATACATCTTCTTTGGCTAGGCTAATTACTTCAACTGATACATTTGGATTTTCCTTGGCATAATATTCACCTGCCAATTGCATGATGGGTATATTGTAATTATCATCCCAAGCCCATACTGTTAATGTGGTAGGTTCCGAAGTGTCTGTGGAATCATTGTTTGATTCATTATTTTCGTTCTTTGCGTTACCACTTGAATCTGGTGCAGGTTTTTCAGCTTTGCAGCCCGTTAATGCTGTAATTAAAAGTGCTACTACTAATGTTAATGCTATAAAACGTTTTTTCATAACTAATCCTCCTATGCTTATAATTTTCATTCTGCCTTATCCCATATTTTGTTCGTATATACGAACGCAATATGTGATTAAGAACCGTTTGCATGGCTATTATAGCATGATGATTTTATTATGACAAGAGTTAAATGAATTATTATTGTGATAATGTTGATAGAATCAAAATAAAAATTATATTTTTGTATGAATTTAATAGATTTTTAGATATATTGATTGTACATTGACAAATCAAAACTACAATGATAAACTTTAATAGATCGTTCGTATATAGGCATACTGTTTGTATTTTAGAAGTATCAAGAAGAAACAGGAGGAATATCAATGGGGGATAATAAAACTAACCACCGCTCCACTAGCCGGGTACTGGATATATTGGAGCTTATATCAAATGGCAACAACGAAGGCTATACCTTAACAGAAATTGCATCAAAACTTAACGTACCAAAAAGTAGCTTGTTTCCTATGCTACACACCTTACTGGATCGTCAATATTTATCATTAGATGCTAACCAAGGTAAATATTGTATTGGAATGATGTTATTTCAGGTTGGTAGCTCTTATCTAGACAATTTTAATATAATGAATGATATAACAACTGAATTGCAAAACATTACAAATGTATGTGCTGAAGCCAGTCACTTTGCAATTCTAAATAATGGTAATATTATATATCTTGCCAAAATAGATTCTCCTGAACCAATTCGGATGATATCCTCTGTAGGTAAAAGTTTACCTGCATATGGAACCGGGCTTGGTAAATCCTTATTAATGGATCATTCAATTAATGAGCTACGTCGCTTATATCCTGATGGGTTGAAACCAATGACTCAATACACAGTAACAGATTTTGATTTATTGGATGAACAACTTTCCAAAGCTAGACAATGTGGTTTTGCATACGAAGTGGAAGAATCAAACCTTTATATTAGATGCATCTCAATCCCAATTCGTCAAAACAACAAAATTGTTGCCGCAATTAGTGTGGCTGTTCCTACATTTAGATATACACAAGAAAAAGCTGATCTCATCCAGCACTTGCTTCTTAATGCTAAACATCGTCTTGAATCCATACTAAAAACTATTTACGTTGATTTCAATAACTTAACATAACTTATTATTATTTACTCGAAGGAGGGTTTTTATGCCTGATTTAATCACAATTGGCGAAACCATGGTAGCTTTTACCCCGGAAGGTGGCATACCAATTCATGAGGCTCCGCCTTTTCATATGCATATAGCTGGTGCCGAAAGTAATACTGCTATTGGTATTGCGCGCCTTGGGCATTCATCAGGTTGGATAAGTCGTCTAGGAGATGACAGCTTTGGGAATTACATTTTACAAACAATAAATAGTGAATCTGTAGATACATCACGAACAGTTTTAGATTCCACACACGTTACTGGTGTTATGTTTAAACAGCCAAGTAACGAAAACGAAACAACTGTTTGTTATTATCGTGAAAATTCTGCAGCAACCTATTTATCAACGGCAGACCTAGATATTGATTATCTTAAATCAGCAAAAATTCTTCATATAACAGGAATAACTCCTATCTTAAGCGATAGCTGTAACGAATACATACAAGCCTCTATTCATACTGCTCACGAAAATGGTATTCTTATCAGCTTTGATCCTAATATACGTAGGAAGCTTTGGGAAAACAATGACTATAGACCACGACTTAATAACATTGTAAATTACTCAGACATAGTTCTTCTAGGTTTGAGTGAAGCTAATTTTCTTTATGGTACAAGTAATATAAACACAATATTACAGAATATATTTTCCAATAACCAGGTACGCTATGTTGCTATTAAAAATGGTAGTAAAGGCGCTTGGGTTTGCACACGTGATGAACGACATTTTATAGAGCCGATTCCTTGTATTAGTGTTGATCCCGTTGGAGCAGGCGATGGATTTAATGCGGGGTTTCTACATGGAGTATTAGATGATAAAGACATTAGAACATGCGGTATTTATGGTGGCATTGTAGGTGCTATGGCGACAGAGACCTACGGGGATATCGATGGATATCCCACTTATGAACGTTTGAAGGAAATGCAAAAAAAACATAATATATATTAAAATATAGAAAGAAGGTTTCTATGATGATTAATATTATCAAAAAGAATCCCCTTATATCAATTATGCGTAATATTCCTCTTGAGCATACTCTTGATTATGCTCAGGCTGTTTATAATGGTGGTATCAAAGCATTTGAAGTAGCATTCAATTCAGAACATGCAGCAAAGCAAATTGCAATGCTACGTAATCATTTTGGAGACTCTGCAATAATTGGTGCTGGTACCACGATTACATTAGAACGAGTGCAGCTGGCTTTGGATGCCGGTGCTCAATTTCTATTGACCCCATCAACCAATATTAAAGTTTTAGAGTATGCTCAGAAAAACAATATTCCTTTGTTACCTGGTGTTATGACTCCCACTGATGTAGATATCTGTTGTAGCTATGGATTTAAAACCTTAAAGCTTTTTCCAGCTAGTTCACAGCCTTCCTCTTATATCGCAAGCTTAAAAGGTCCATTTGATGATACTGAATATGTCGCAGTAGGTGGAGTGAGTGCTGATAATTTGAATACTTTTTATGAAAATGGTTTTATCGGTGCCGGTATTGGTAGCAACTTGATACCTCAAAAGTTGCTGGCATCTCACGACTGGGAGGGTGCAACGCAGCATATTCAACATATCGTAAAGAATAGTAAATGGTAGCAATAACTAAAATCAAAGAGAAATAATATCACAAATCTACAACTTATCAAAGTAGCTATGTTGATTAATCATTTTTAAGGAGCGAATATTATGAAAATTACAGCTATTGAAACATACCTTGTCCGCCCGCGCTGGTGTTTCTTGGAAATACAAACTGATGAAGGAATTACTGGTTGGGGTGAACCCGTTCTAGAAGGTCACGCTTCCACCGTACAGGCTTGTGTTACCGAGATGTCATCTTATTTGATTGGTGCAAATCCTATGAAAATTGAGGATATATGGACCACCTTATATCGTGCTGGATTTTATCGCGGAGGTGGAATAATGATGAGTGCTATCGCTGGAATTGACCAAGCACTCTGGGATATTAAGGGTAAGGCCTTGAATGTACCTGTATATGAGCTTATGGGCGGTTCCTGTAGGGAAAAAATTCGTGTTTACTCATGGATTGGAGGAGATCGCCCCAGTAATGTAGCCCAGGCTGCGAAAGAGAAAATGGATGCCGGTTTTACTGCAATTAAAATGAATGCTACCGATGAATTGCAATATATCGATAGCTATGATAAAGTGGATTCAGTTCTTGAACGGGTTGCCGCAATCCGAGAAGCTTGTGGAAAGTATTTTGGTATAGCCATAGACTTTCATGGCCGTGTCCACAAACCTATGGCCAAAGTCCTCGCAAAAAAACTAGAAGAATTTGATCCAATGTTTATAGAAGAACCTGTTCTATGTGAACAGATGGAGTACTTTCCCGAAATTGCAGCTGCATGCAATATACCTATTGCAACTGGTGAAAGATTGTATTCAAAATACGACTTTAAACGTCTATTACAAATTGGTGGCGTTGATATCATCCAACCGGATCTATCCCACGCCGGAGGTATCACTGAGGTAAAAAAGATTGCCAGTATGGCGGAAGCCTTTGATGTAGCGCTTGCACCCCATTGTCCGCTTGGACCTATAGCGCTTTCCTCCTGCTTACAGGTGGATGCAACGTGTCATAATGCTGTTATTCAGGAGCAAAGTATTGGCATCCATTATAACGTTGGAAAAAGCGTTCTTGATTATATAAAAAACACAGAGGATTTTGATTTTGTGGATGGATACGTTAACCTCCCCAAACGACCCGGCCTTGGTGTAGAAGTTAATAAGGATCTGGTACTTGAAGAGGCAGCAAATCCGCACTCCTGGAAAAACCCAGTTTGGCGCCATAAAGATGGATCTATAGCGGAGTGGTAAAATTATTTATGCACTGTTTATCCAAAAGCCCATTCTTCTATGGCTTTAACAAAATAAAAATAAGGGGAAAATAATAAAATGAATAATAAATTATCTCAAGATTCTAATAGAATTTATAATAACGAGCTAAGAACATCAGATATTTATCCCGAAGATAAACAGGACAGCTATAAGCTGATACATGCACAGCTAAAATCATTACTTGAGAACGAAACCTATGTGATTTCAAACCTCGGAAATGCATCTGCATTACTTAAGCTTGCTATTCCTGACACTAACTGGGTAGGGTTTTATCTGATTCAGAATAATGAACTCTTACTAGGACCCTTTCAGGGAAAGCCTGCCTGTATCCATATTCCAATCGGGAAAGGCGTATGCGGAACAGCTGTATCAGAGAGGAAAACTCAGGTAGTTCCTGATGTCCATGCATTCCCGGGACACATAGCCTGTGACAGTGAATCTAAATCGGAAATAGTAATACCCATCATTGTAGAAGATAATATCATAGGTGTACTTGATATTGACAGTCCTGTTTTTAATAGATTTGACGAGATAGATAAAGAAGGCCTAGAGGAAGTAGTTCGAATACTGATATCTGGTTGTGACTGGACTGACTATTAAGCATAATATCATTCGATGTGGCATTAAGTCACAGTATAATAAAAAAGTACTTGTTTTATTTACTGACACAAGTACTTTTTTTACATCATATAATCGTCATTTAAAGCAGATACCGGATTAACCTGGTCCTTATTTATCATTAACATCCATACAAATTTTCTCCATAAGCTCTTCCACGCCAAGCCCCTCGGCATCTATCGTAATGTGCGCATATTTTTCATAAAGAGGTACACGCTCCTGATACAGATCAAATAAGGTCTGTCCCTCGCGAAGTACGACACCACGCTGTCTTATGTTACCAAGTCTTTTACGTATGGCATCATAACTAAGCTTAATATAAACCACCTTAGCCGTATCACGAAAATGCTCCATAGCCTCTTTGCAATATACGACGCTGCCCCCTGTAGCTATTACAGTATTCACTGCAGATATATCTTTATTAACCTGATTTTCTATATCAATATAGCCCTGTAAGCCTTCTCTTTTTATAATATCCTTAAGAAGCATTCCCTCCTGCTCCTGAATTAACAAATCCGAATCTATAAAATTCATTCCCAAAACCTTTGCCAAAATAACACCCACCGTGCTTTTTCCGGCACCGGGCATTCCTATCAAAACTATGTTATTCATAACTAGCCGACCTTTCTCTATGAATACATATAGATTTCATTAAATAATCTAGACATATACATTCACTTCTCTATACTTTATCTTTCCTTGCATACATCAATCCATGCAAGAGAATTTGAGTATTTTTCTAGCTCCGTAATAGATAATTCGATTGCACTATTGGCACTTCCACAGGCAGGAAATACACTATCAAACCTTTTTAAGGATTCATCGAGGTATACCGTAATACCCTCATTAATACCAAATGGGCATACCCCGCCTATTCCATAGCCAATCGTATCTTCGACCTCCTCAGGATTCAACATCTTAGCTTTAGTACCAAACTGAGCCTTATACTTAGCATTGTCTATCTTCCTGTCACCGGCAGTTACAATTAGTATACAGCCTTCATTTACTATAAATGATAATGTCTTTGCAATTCTCTCCGGCTCACATCCCACTGCTGCAGCTGCCAGTTCAACAGTTGCACTAGATACATCGAATTCTAATACTCTATCATCTAGATTCCATTTACTAAAGTATGATCTGGCTCTTTCAATTGACATATTCATCCTCCGGTATATCACATTTAATATCATTCTCTGTTAATTTAGCATTTATATATCGCATAACATCACTACGGGTAATTATACCGATAAAATAATTTCTGTCATCCACTACGGGAATAAAATTCTGATCCATGGCCTTCATCAGCATCTCATCCATAGTGGCGGTAATTCGTACACTTGGGTTTTTGCCTTTCTTAAATATATCCCTAATTTTTATCTCTTCAATACTTTTCATATTGGTCTTATGGAGTTGATCCTTCCTATCATCGATCAGAAACCACAGAAAGTCTCCTTCGCTTATGGTTCCGATATATTTATTATCCCCTGATAATACCGGAATGGCTGTATGTCCGTGGTTACGCATCTTTTCCAATCCCTGTCGTAGGGTAAAGCTATCAAATAGGTAGGCAACCTCGTCCTTAGTCTTTAGAAAATATGCAATATTCATTGCGCATGCTCCCTTTTTAAATGATCTTTTTGTTACAACATAGTTTGCAGATTATATCATAGCTTAATCTGCTCAAAAATAGTATAACATAATTTAACTAATCTTGGTATCAAATATAAGAGATTTATTTTGCAAATAAGACTTCCATTTATTATGCTTTTAAACTATTATGGAATTATATACGATTGATTTGAAACTTAATAAAGTTATGTAATTTATTTTAAATCATTTAATAGAGAGGGAGTCAGTGATATGAGTATTATTCTTAAATCGAAAAGACTTACGGTGGAAATTGCAGAACCGGGGATAGAACCCAACACAACAACCCGTTTTGATAGAGCTGGATTTATCACGCAGGTTACCCTGGATAGAAAATATGAGTTTTGCACTAAGGAGCCAAATAATTTAAGTCATCCATGTTCCGGAGGAGTCGGACTCTGTAGTGAGTTCTCCCTTCAAAAACCTGCTGATGATGCACCTATTGGCACTAGGTTTCCAAAGCTAGGTATAGGTCTTCTTACAAAAGCTGAGGATAAGTATTATTTTTACTATAAATATGACTGCGAACCCTTTGATATTACTTATAAACACACAGATACAAGCATAACATTTGAAACAATACCTAAGCTTTGTATGGGTTACGCTGCCCGCCAAATAAAAAGTATAAGTATCCATGACAATGAACTATTTATGTCAATAACGGTAGAAAACCTTGGTGAATTACCTTTAATCTTTGATGAATACTGTCATAATTTCCTGACGATTGAGAATCTTCCTATAGGTGAAGATTACTATCTAAGTATGCCTGTAGTATCCCAAGACAAAAAATCCCCTTGGATAGGGGATTCCTTGATTGGAAGAGGCAGTGGAATTACATACAACAAATATAGTGATTCAGCTTCTATTATTGATGTTGAAAGAGATGAAATTACAGCAGATGCACCCATTTACTGGAAGCTTACAAATAGGAAGAGTCCTGCTTGGGTTTCGGAGGAAGTCTCTGTCAAACCTGAAAGGATTAGGATTTGGTCTATAGATCACATAATCTCTCCTGAAGTTATATGTAGTTTTACAGTAGCACCTGGTGAAAAGACAAGCTGGACAAGAAAGTGGACATTCGGCTGTAAATAAAATACTTGCCTTATTAGTTGATACTTCATAAGCTTAAAAATATGCTTCCTTTATAGCAAGATAATTAACTTCTTTCTTTACTATAAGGGAAGCATTTTTAATCAATATCTTTTGATGATTATTCTAAATTTACTTTCCAAACCTAATCACATTCCAGGAGCATTTCTTCATTACAGTTGTAAATATGCCATCATCAAAAGTATACTCTGTTTTAGACTCAGGCTTAACCTTCTGGCTATTAAGGGTATTAACCGCTTTCATATCATTACTTTCCATAACAATATATTCCAGCATCTTATAATCTTCAAAGCCTCGTATATCAGAGGTGAAATTCACATCATGCTCTACATTGCGATTTACAGCAAAGATTGTAACTTCCTCGTTTTCAGGATTATATACCGCTACAGCCTCCACGTCACTTACATCAGTATGCTTAGATGTATCATGCTTCGTTGTTTTGATGACAGGTTCAAGAGCTATGCCACGGCCATATATGGATGCATGTAAGAAGGGATAAAATATAGTCTGTCTCCAAGCTCCTCCCTTTTCATCGGTCATAATAGGTGCAATAACATTTACAAGCTGTGCCAAACATGCCATCTTTACTCTGTCAGCATGTTTAATCATGGTAATAAGCATAAGACCTACCAGCAGTGCGTCCTCAAAATTATATATATCCTCAAGAAGTGGAGGTGCCACGCTCCATGGTTTCCTTTCCTTAATCTGATTATCAGCTTCATTGGAATGATACCATACATTCCATTCATCAAAGCTTAGCATTAACTCCTTCTTACTTCTCTTTTTTGCCTTTACATAATCACATGTGGAAATCACCGTCTTAATGAACTGCTCCATATCCATGGACATGGCTAGAAAATCAGCAGTATCATTATCCCTGTTGCCATAATACTGATGCAGGGATACATAATCCACGTAATCATAGGTATGCTCTAAGGTTACCGCCTCCCATTCTGGAAATGTGGGCATACTGATAGATGAACTACCGCATGATACAAGCTTGATAGAAGGATCTATCATCTTCATAGCCTTTGCTGTCTCTTCTGCAATTCTTCCATACTCCTTGGGTGTCTTTGCACCTACCTGCCAGGGTCCATCCATCTCATTACCAAGACACCACACCTTTATATCATAAGGCTTATCATAGCCATGAGCACGGCGCATGTTACTATAGTAGCTATTCGCATCTATATTACAGTATTCCAGTAGATTACATGCATCAGCAACCCCTCTGGTTCCCAGATTGACTGCCATCATTACATCAGTATTTGCCTTCTTAGCCCAGGATACAAATTCATTTAATCCGAACAGATTAGGCTCCAATGTAGTCCATGCCAAATCGAGTCTTGGTTTTCTGCTCTCCACAGGACCAACCCCGTCTTCCCAAAAATAATTAGAGACAAAGTTACCTCCGGGATATCGAACTATCGGAACATTAAGCTCTTTTACAAGGTCAATTACATCTCTTCTAAATCCATCCTCATCTGCCATAGGATGATCCGGCTGATATATTCCTGTATAGACGGCTCGCCCCAAATGTTCAATAAAAGAACCATAAAGCTTCTTATCAACCTCATCAATCTTATATTCTTTGTCAACGATCAAACTTGCTTCCCTTTTCATAACTGTCTCCCTCTTTTCTTATTTTTAGTAAATTTAAATAAACATCTTGTCCAAGCTACATATTACCTATAATTGTACTATATTAATTACTCCTACAAATGTCAATGTATTATATTCAACAGATATATTCTTATATATGGCAAACAGAGAACCCTAGTTTTTCTCGTAATTTCTTATTCCTAGAGTTCTCTGATTTCTATATTATTAACTTTCTACAACATTAATCTTACTGTTTGCAGTGGTTGTAACTTTCTCAGTAGCAGGGTTATATATAAACGGTTTTAGTTATAGACTAACAGCTCTCAACAGGCAATTTAAGTATGATTTTCTTATACTCAGTTCCAACAGCTGTTGTTTTACCGCCACATTTGTGTCCATCCTGCGGAAATTGAATATAAAACATATTCTCTTTGATATTGATTTCGCTACCTTCGCCTGTATAAAAAGCAATGTCCTTATCAGGGTTATATGCTGTTGTTATTCTTAGATTATCAATGTTTTCCCAAGCGATTTTTTCTTCTCCTTTTAGCAAAATCTGAATATCAATATATTTTTTATGAGCTTCAAATCTTTTCTCATTGAACTTTCCTGTTATACCTTCTTCAACTATGGCGAACATCCCATTACCATCGTATCTTCCAGCAGAAAGGCCTTGAATCTCCTGAATAAATTTTAAGCCTGCTTCTAGCTTTGGAATAAACATATAATAAGCTTTATAGTTTTTGCAGTCATCTAAAATCATCTAATATCTCCTGTTTACAATATGATATAAATCACTAAATACGATCCATAATTGCCCTTAGATAGTCAGCACTTTTTTTCATTCCTTCGTCAGCTATTGGAATATCCATAGGATGCCACCGTCTTTCATACTCAAGAGACAAATAGCCGCTATAACCAATTTCCTTTAGTCTCTGTAGTATTTCTTTCCAAGGTACAATTCCTTCACCCACAATTTTAGTCACAACAGCCCGATCCTCTTCTTTAACATGGGTTACAGATCCGCCAACGAATTCTCTGCTATTGCTTTTAAAAATAAAATCCTTTACATGAACATAGTAGATCTTATCCTTTTGGATTTCAATACATTTCTTATAATCCTCTCCTGATAAGAAACCAATATTAGCCTGATCATATAAAATACCAACGTTTTCCCGATTGATTTCTTTCACTATATCATAAGTAATCTGCGGGCCTGTTGTCATGGTGTTAAAATGGTTTTCAAGTACCAAGTTTATTTCAAAAGGTGCTGCTTTGTCTGCCAATAATCTCATAGTACGGACCAGTATTTCTCGTTTTTCATCAAATCTCATATCTCCATCTAAGAAGGTTCCTCCGTATATTCTGATATACTTTGCGCCTAAAATATAGGCAATATCTATACAGCGGAGGCATTCTTCAATTGCTGTCATTCTTTTTTTATCATCTTCCAGATTGTAGTCACTTGCGTAAGATACAATGCAGGATACCTCTAGGCTAAGCTTGTCAAACTGTTGCTTATATGCCAACAATTCTTCGTCTGTTGTTTTCCAGTTTAGTGCACATTTATAGTCTTCTTGAAAAATAATTTCAATAGCATCCAGACCTAATTTTGAAAAAAGTATCGCCGCCTCTGAAAGGGTATATTCAGGTGTACCCATAGTATGTCCCGCTATCTTCATATGTCCTCCATTCTAAAGGATTGCTAAATATCTTTGAGGCATCCCTACTCTAACCCCGGTAAGCCTGCTTTAACCAAAATTTCATGAATAAGCTCATGGGTTTTGTAAGCATCAGCCGCATTGGTCAATGGTACTGTACGATTTATAACGCACTCAATAAAATGATGCACTTCCTGAGTAAAGCCCATCTTATCCTCAACTCTTGCCCAACCACATGCTAGAGGCGTCATGGTTGTGGTAACCTCATTTTTCGGATTGACAAGAGTCACATAGTCAGGGGCATAGACAAAGGCAGAATTATAATCACCGTATACATCTAGCTTTTCAATCCATTGTCCTGCTGTCCTGCTTGCAACAAGCATGCCTACACTGCCGCTGTTGAACTTGATTTGGGCGGTAACCAAATCCTCATACTCAGGGTTTGTAAATATGCTTTGAGCCTCAACTGAAACAGCTTCACCACAAAGCCAACGCATTATATCAATTACATGTATGGCATTTTCCAGAGTTGCACGATATTCTGTACCATTACGGTTTTTCTGAGCAATTACAACATCAGGGCACTTATCCTTATACTGCTCCTTAACTTTTTGATAAACCGGTGCATACCGTCTATTTAAGCCTACCATTAGAAGCTTTTTATTCTTTTCTGCCTCCTCAACCATTTCCTTGCTTTCTTTAAGCGTAAGGGCAAGGGGCTTTTCTGTAAATACGTCTAAGCCTCGTTTTAAAAGCCTTATTACATATTCGTGATGGGTTTGCTTCGGTGTAAGTACAAAGGCACAATCCATATCCTCCTCTATGAATTCATCAAATGAGGTAAAGCCTTTGAGAATCTTATACTTTGACATGGCGATGTCAACTGATTCCTGCGAAATGTCAAATGCAGCTACTATCTCAATGTTTTTCATCTCTGAAAGTGCGGGTAATTCTGCAATATGTGCAATATTGCCAAGCCCTACAACACCAACCCTTATTTTTTTTTCCATGTCAAATCACCACACTTTCTGATTTAATCCGATTAATGATGTTAGCAATTTGAGCCTTATCTTCTTGTGTTATAGAAGTAAAGGGAATTCTTACCGTATCAGTCTCTATTACACCGATAGACTTTAAGTACTGCTTTATCATAGGAATTTCCTGATAAGGTGCTAAGATATAGCTGTTCTCAAAAATAATATTCTGAACTTTTTGTGCTTTTTTCTCATCACCGTTAACAGTTGCTGTCCAAAGAGATGAAAACAACTCGGGAAATACTGCAGCGGGGCCTGAAACAGTACCTACGGCTCCCACCTTACAGGCAGGATAAATCAATTTGTCACAGCCTATCAACACATCCAATCCGCCTTCTTTCGTATTGTTGTATTCCTTAAGACGAATTAAGTCAGGATAGCTGTATTTAACACCCATAAGATTGTCATATTTTACACATAGCTTTTTCACAACATCTGCTGTAATGTCGTTATTGGTATTTGTAGGAATATTGTATACATATATAGGAAATTCTCCAGCTGCTTCTAATAAGGCAGAATAATATTCTTCAAGACCCTGGTCTGAAAAACGGAAGAAAAACGGCGTGACTACTCCGGCGGCATCCGCTCCAATTTCTTTGGCATGGATAACCAATGCCAGAGTGTCTTCAAGGGTTTGCGTACCGCATTGAATAGCTACTGGGATTTTCCCAGCTATTTCGTCTACCATAACCTCAGCAATCTTTTTTCTTTCTTCAACAGTTAGAGATAATCCCTCACCATTAGTGCCAAGCGGATAAATTGCATTTACTCCACATCCGGCTAGATATCTTGCAAGCTTTTTTACACTTGCATAGTCCACCTCTCTATTCTCAAAAAAGGGAGTAATATTGGCACATACAATGCCCTGTAAAACACCCATATTCATTTACCTCCGTAGTATATTTTGTTCATTTATCTTGTCTTCATGATAATAGCCTGTGTCCGTCCACACACCTGCGAGCAAAGTCCGCAGCCATCACATTTTTTTTCATTAATAAATGGGTGCTTACCATCATTCGTAATCGCTTCATATGTACAAACAGGGAAGCATTTTTTACAACTTATACATTTTTCAATTAAAAACTTAGCATAATAACGCTTACTTCTATCTGCCTTTTCAAGAGGTAGCACCTTCTTTGCCGCGTAACCAATGATTTTATTAATATCATCAATACCCTGGCATTCCAGATACTCATTAAGTTGCTCAAGAATATTTTTTACAATATCAAAGCCTTTCAAATAAACAAGGGTAGCTATCTGCACATTTGTTGCTCCTGAAAGCAGATATTTCACCACATCTTCATAATTAGTAACACCACCTGTTGCACTAATTGGAACATGTAGATGAGGATAAGATGCTGCAATCCAACGCATAACAGACTGTGTTACCCAAGGTCCACCATGTCCACAAAAACCCTTATGCATAACAGGCTCCATAGTATCAAGGTCGATTTGAAGTCCGGAAGAACGATTAAACATAGTAATCCAATTCGCACCATCTGCTTCTAAATCCTTAGCACAAATTATAGGGTTTGACATCTGCTGTGTCATTTTTATACCAACCGGAATCTTAACCACTTTTTTTATATCCAGTAATGCCTCTCTTGCCACGGGATAGAACTCTGCCGCATCACGGACAAAAGCACCGACTGGACAGGATGGCACAACCTCTATGGCATCAGCACCTGCTTTTTCAACCTCAATAGCATATTCGTACCAAGCTTCCTTCGTTACACAATTCAAGCTTGCAATTACAGGAATTGAAATTGTTTCTTTTACTTTTTTAATCTCCTCACAATATTCCTTGATTCCACCTTCAAATGCCTGCTCATACGTCATAAAGGTGTTTGATTGAAAACTAGGTATACCATTCTTAAATACACTCATTCTCGGAAATGGATTATATCTATTAACCGTTTCTTCTTGAATTGATTTTAATATTACCGCAGAAAAACCGGCATCCTCAGCCATCTTACAATGAATTACATCCTTAGTTGTTCCTGCTGAAGCTGCAATAATAGGATGCTTAAGCTTCATACCAGCAAAATCTATCTCTAACTTTGCCATCTACTTACTCCTTTCAATATATCTTTGGCCATGGATTTGATTATTCGTCATGAAGAATACCCATATCCATAAACAGCTCGGTGATATGCTTACGATACCCCATGAATTCCTTGGATTCCTTAACTGTCATATTTCTAGGACGAGGTAAATCAATATTAATCACTTCCTTAACTCTGCCCGGTCGTGGTGTCAAAACAACAACTTTATCTGCAAGCAAAATTGCCTCAACGATATCATGAGTGACAAATACAATGGTATTTCTCTTTTGTATCCACATCTTTTCAAGGTCAACACGCATTTGCTCTCTTGTTAATGCATCAAGAGCTCCAAAGGGTTCGTCCATCATAAGCATATCAGGCTCATGAACCAGTGCACGGCAAATAGATACTCTTTGCTGCATACCACCTGACAATTCCCAAGGATATTTATTTTCAAAGCCGGACAATCCCACCTGCTTTATAAGTGAAAGTGCTTTTTCTCTGGTTAGTTCCAAATCCATATTGCGGAATTCCCCTTGGATCATAATATTTTCAAGTACTGTACGCCATTCAAGCAAAAGATGATCCTGAAAAACAAAACCCACTTCCTTATATGGCTCTATGATAGCTTCACCATTTAGCAGAACCTCACCTGAAGTGCATTGGGTTAATCCTGTTCCAATGAATAAAAATGTACTTTTACCACAGCCCGAGGGACCCAGGATGGTGACAATCTCACCATCCTGAACACAAAAACTAATATCTTTCAGAGCCTCTGTATAGCCGCTTAATGTCTTATAGTTCATGCCAACATTAATGAATTCAAGCATTAAAGTAGCCTCCTTATGTTGTATTGTTAACAGCTTACAGTACGTTATCTTGCGGGTAAATTATCGGGTAAGCATTCAAAGGTATAAAGATCAGTAGCCTTAAGCGAATCATCAATTCCCATGTATTCAACCAATAAATCACGACATTTCTCCCAATCTGATACACTCAAATCCCCAAGTGTTTTGGAACTTTCAGTGAATAAACTGGATAAAGCAACCTCAAGTCCTCCTACTGCTGTTTTTCTGTCCATAGTCGGGAAATCATCAAGAATATAATCAACCGCTCCGTCTGGATTATCTCTTGCTTCGTTCCAAGCACGCATTGTTGCAGTTATGAACTTTTTAATTGTTTCCTGATTGTTTGCTATGTAAGTTTCACTGGCTATAACTGACAAGCCCACTGTTGGTGCACCATTGTCTGAGTGTCTTAATACCTTTACGTTATATCCCATGTTTTTAATTCTAACTGCCTCGTTATCAGCTCCTCCAAGCACAGCATCTACCTGTCCGTTAATTAGAGAGGTTACTTTTGAGTTGGAATCCATGGTAACAAAGTTGATTTTACTCTCATCGACACCAGAAGCTCCTGCCACTGCAGCAAAAAGCTTAGAAGGACCGTCCCCGGTAGCAATACCAACCTTTTTACCCTCCAAATCCTTTGGTGTGTTGATACCATTTTCCTCAAGAGTAATAACACCAAAACCATTAACCGCATATATTGGTGCAACTATTTTTATTTCAATGCCTGCAGCAATAGATGAACCCACAGATGCGGAGTCAACTAGTCCAATATCATCAGATCCAGTGCCCACAAGCTTTGCAGTCGTACCTGAGCCAGTACCTTCACCCATTGTTACATCTAAGCCTACCTCTTCATAGTATCCCTTTTCAAGAGCCATATAAAAGGGAGCATGTAAGCCGGAAGCGGTATAGTTTAGTCTGAAACTGACAGGTATAAGCTCAACATCTTCTTCAACCTTATCAGCAACCTTATCAGTAACATTGTCAGTAACCTTATCAGAAACATTGTCTTCTTTTTTTTCCTTTGATACTGGTGCCTTATCGGAACCATTGTTGTTATTAGGGGATTTTGAATTTTGAGAATTGTTACAGCCTACAGATACAAGCATAAATAAAACACATAAACCCATTGCTAGAATTTTCCTTAACATATTCATTTCCTCCTCATTGAATCGCGTTGGTTATCATTCAATGCTTTCTGTTTTATAATTTTTTCTTTTCTATTTAAAACCAAATGGACGGATCCAATCCAAAATGGCTTAAAATCAACAATAATTAAGCTGTTGCACGAAAATCACTTTTCTTTGTCCCATCATCCTTAAGATTTTTTCTCTGACTAACATGCCATGGAATAACTTTTTTCTCAATAAAGCCCATTATCATAAAGAACACCATTCCCATTAAGCACAACACAACCAGAATTGCAAATAATAGCTTTGTATTAATATCACCGTTTGCTCTTAATAAAAGATATCCAAGTCCACTGTCTGCTCCTAAAAACTCTGCTACAACCGCACCAACCGTTGCCATAGAAATAGAGGTTTTTAAGCCAGAAAAAATATGTGGCAAGGCATTAGGGAGTTTGATTTTCCAGTAAAACTTCCACTCTGAATCGTTCATAGTTCTTGCCATGCTATAGAGTCTTGGATTTAATGATTGCAGTCCAGCGACTGCGTCCATCAAAAGCGGGAAGAAAGAAAGTAAAAACACCATAAGTATTTTAGGCATCACTCCGAAACCAAACCAAATAACGAAAAGTGGTGCAATAGCAACCTTAGGAATAAGTTGTACAAAGACCATAAATGGATATAACGTTTTCTGAAAGATTTTTGAATAGGAAATCATAGTTGCTATAGGAATGCTTATTAGCACAGTCACTCCAAAACCCAGTCCTATTTCATATAATGTAGTCAAAAGATTGCTTCTAATTGCATTCCAGTATGTAATAATTGCCATAACCGACGCACTTGGAGATGGTAGAATATATTCTTTAATATCAAATATTCGAACTGAAAGCTCCCAGATAACGATTACTCCTAAAACAGAAATAATGCCGGGTAGCGAATTCTTAAACCAAAATACCATCCGTTTAATCCGTAACCGTCTTGCTTCTTTGTAGGTTGTGTTTTGCATTGTAAGATACCTCCCATTATGTTTCATCCAAAGTTTTTACTGAATTACCACTAATTATGCCACTTTCCAATACAATAAGCCTCGGTGATATCTTTGGCGACTTAAGTCTTGACAGCATCATCTCACCAATATTTTTACCGATTTCTATGTACATCTCGTCAACATATGTGATTTTTAAATCCAATACATCCTGAAAGCTGATGGCACCAAACGAAACCAAAGATATATCCTCAGGAATTCGTACCTTAAGTTCATTTGCTTTGGCAAGTATACCCTCGGTGATGTCTGCACTTCCAGTCACGATAGCAGTAGGACGATGATCTCTTTGCATAATTGATTCAAAAGAACGTTTACCATACTCTTTCGTAAATTCCCCAAAATATAAATCTTCTTTTCTTGCCATTAAACTCCAATCATAATATGCTCGCATATAGCCGATATAGCGGTCAAAATTCGTACTCAAACCCTTGGCACCACTTATAACAGCAATATCTCTATGACCTCTTTTAAGCAGATATGTCACCGCATCATACATAGAGCGCTCTTTGTTAATATAAACAGTATCTCTAATATGTGACAATGTATTTCTGTCAAAAGAGATTACCGGGCATGAAATTGATTTGATAAGAGCTTCAATATCATCGGACACATGGCAAATCACAAGTCCATCTACCCTCTTTGCATGCATCATTTCTATAGCATCCTTTTCTTTTTGAACATTTCCATCGGTGCTTGCCATTAAAAGTGCATATCCTTCGGGATTAATTGTTCTTTCTATTTCACGAATAACTCCGCTAAAAAAGGAATTTGAAATATCTGCAACAATAATTCCCACAGTATTGGTGATGTCTTGTTTTAAGCTCTTAGCAATCTGATTCGGCTTAAAGTCTAGTTTTTCGATTGCTCGTTCCACTCTGATTCTAAGGTTTTTGTCAACTGAAGTAACATTGTTAATCACCCTAGACACGGTGGCTACAGATACATTTGCTTCTCTTGCAACATCCTTAATCGTCATAACAATCTCCTGTAATCGGTTTCTCGTCACTAAAAAAATATAAATTAAATGTTTCTATGCCATATTAACATACTAATTGTTAAATGTCAACAAATAATATGCTTAAATTTATGCTTTGTTGTATAAATTTATAGGCATTACACACTCCACTAATCAGTTGACTCTCGGGTAATCGTTTTATATCAATGTTTTGACTCTTTTTAGGAAATAATAAACTACCTCTGTATTTAGATATCCTTTTGATTATGCAAATACTTATAAGGTAGCTATTGTAAGCTTTGTCTGTCGACATTTAAATATTTATTCCGACAATTTTCGGCACATTTTTTATTTTTATGAATAATATATATT
>SHOH01000147.1 GCA_004294845.1 Anaerolineaceae bacterium | reverse complement strand
ATCGCTCTTATCGATTGATATTTTGAATATGTTATCCATAGCTTCCATATCCTCATAATATGCTGTGTGTGTAACAAGTTTTCCAGGCTCAAAAATGCCACGTTTAATCATATCGTAAGTTCTCGGAACAATCTCCTTAAAGTGTGGATTGCTCATAGGAGCAAGGTTGTATACGTAGAGTCCGCCAAGGTGCCATTTGGTACCATTAAAGGTAACGTCGCCACGATGGAAGGAACCGATAATCAGCTTGCCTGCCTGCTTTGTCATGGAGTCAGCAAGGTGGAATCCAGAATCTGTAGCGCCAAAATCTATGCAGACATCCGCTCCGCCCTTAGCAATAATCTCAGCAATTACTTTCTTACCCTCTTCACTTTCGGGGTCAAGAACCTCAGTGGGATTATATTCTTCAGCCATTTTACGTCTATCCTCGCGAAGCTCAAATACTGTGATACGGCTTGCCTGAGATGCACGAGTAAGTGCTTGCAATGTAAGTAGTCCCATGTAGCCTGCGCCTACTAGTACAACATGGTCTCCCATGCGTATGTCTGTGATGTCAAGAAGGTTTGTAACGCAGCAAGTAGGTTCATATATAACCTTTTCCCAATCTGTGGTATCATCAGGTAATTTAACAAGACCGGCCTCGGGAACCGTAGCGTATTCGCACATCATTTCGTTAGTTCCGCTTCCGCAGAAAACCTTGTCACCCGGCTTGAACTTCGTAACATTCTCACCAACCTTTTCAACTATTCCAGCACCTTCATGACCTATGATATAAGGATATTCACTCGGTGCATTAACACCGCGATAAAGCCATGAATCCCAACAGCATAGTCCACAGGCCATTGTCTTTATCATAACTTCATTTGCTTTTGGTTCAGGAACGTCATATTCCCTTATAGATAATTTCATATACTCATCAACAAAAACACCTTTTGCTAACATAAAATTACACCTCCTAATTTAATTAACGGGAAGCCCACAGGAAACCTCTGCGGGTAAATTTCTCAACCTCAGGCATAGCCAATATATTGTCCTGATGTCCAAGAGAGCTATAGAAGACACGGCCTTTGCCCCAATGTTTTGTATATATTACGGGCATATCAACTATACCGTTTGAAGCATGCCAGCCGGTAGAGTCTATCCTAGTGGTGGCAAGAACATCACAAGAAGGATCAAGATGTAGGTAATACTGCTCAGTATGTACCTCAAAATCCTCACAACCTGCTATAATCGGAGAGGTTGAGTTCTTTTTGAATTCTACGGTATAAGTTCTCTGGAATGCACCGGGCTCATTATTCTGTGGATAATTTTCATTTATATATTTAATGTGATCTTCTGATAACTTAGACATATGGTGGAGATATACGTCACCGGGATGAGATACCCATTGACTACCGGTCATAAACTGCCACTCAACACTCCAACGGAATGAGTCACACATACCGCCATGAACTCCTGCAATTCCGGTACCTGCTGCGACTGCTTCAGTTATTCCGAAGCAATACCAGTCGTCCATTTCACCCTGTGTCCAGCAGGGGACAATAAGGTCGAAGGACTTCATATACTCAATATCGTCGCATCTTTCAAAGTTATCCACACGAGTTACCTCATAGTTGTCTTCTTCCAACCATCTCTTAAAACGTGCGCTTTCTTGTTCAGGTTCATGACCTTCCCATCCGCCGTAAAAGATAAATGCTTTCTTTTTACTCATAATGTTTTTCCTTTCATTATTTATATTCACTACACTCTAATCAATGCTCTTAGAGGCAAGTTTTGCTCTAAAGGTATCAAACAGAACAGCACCTATTATAACAACTCCAAGTGCAACCTTCTGCCAATATGCGTTTACATTCATCAAGTTAAGGGCGTTGTTCATAAAACCCCAAACAAGAGCACCCGCGAGGGTGTTAACGATGCTTCCCTTGAATGTTCCACCTATATAAACCGCTGCAATAGCCTGTAAGGAAAGATCTGCACCGGAGTTAGGTTGTCCAGAGGACAGACGTGCCGCAAGAACAATACCAGCAGCAGATACACAGAATCCAGAGAGAGAGTACATTGCTACCTTGATAAGGTTTAGGTTAAGACCGGACAACTTTGCCGCAGTCTCATTTTCACCGATAGCAACAACTGAACGACCAAATACCGTGTATTTAAGCACAATATGACCAACTATTACAAACAAAAACATGATGAGAACAGGAACAGGGAAAAACCCAAAAATATAACCACGTCCTATTTTAAGGAATTTCTCAGGAAGACCTGTTATAGGAACGCTTTTGGTAGTTACGAACACAAGACCATTAATTACATACTGCATACCAAGGGTACATATGAATGGCGGAATTTTAAGGTAGGTTATCAGCAATCCATTTACGGTACCAATAGCAATACCTATTAGTATAGCAACTATCATGGCGAAATACATATTCCAACCAAAGTTTTTCATGAATAAGGCTGTGTTACATCCGGCAAAGGTGGCTATCATACCAGTACTAAGATCGAATCCACCACCAAGAATAACAAAGGAAACTCCTATAGCACCAATAGAAACAACCGCAATCTGGCGGAAAACGTTAATCATGTTTGTTGTAGTTAAAAATTTATCGCTGGTGAATAGCATAATGGCTGCAATAAGGATTATTAACAACCAAGCGCCTAACTTATCAGCAATTTTTGCGGAAATATTTTTTAAATTATTAGATTTCATTTTCAATTAGGCTCCTTCTCCTACGGCGTATTTTGTTATAAGGTTCTGCGAAAAGTCTTCTTTAAGCACTTCTCCTGCTATATTACCTTCGTGCATTACAAGAATCCTATCGCTTATTCCAATTATTTCTTCCAGATCGGAGGAAACAACAACAACAGTACATCCATTACCCACCAAATCGTTAATTATTTGGTAAATCTCTCGTCTTGCTCCCACATCAATACCGCGAGTAGGCTCATCAAAAATAATAATTTCAGAATCGGAGAACAGCCACTTTGACAGAACAACTTTCTGCTGGTTACCTCCACTGAGGAACATTGCTTTTTGGTTAATAGACGGTGTAACAGTCCTGAGTTTTTTAACATACTCCTCGGATACTTCTTTTTCTTTCTTGTAACTTATAAATCCATGTTTAAGGATTTTGTGCAGAGCAACCATAACGGTATTAACCCTGATGGATGAACGAAGGAAGAGACCTTCATCTCGTCTGTTTTCGGTTATGAAACCGATACTGTGTTTAATTGCGTCACGGGGACTTTTAAGTGTAACTTCGGTGCCGTTAAGAAGTACTTTACCCGATATCTTCTTATCGATTCCGAAGATCATACGCATTGTTTCTGTACGTCCTGCGCCGACTAAGCCGTAAAATCCAAGAACCTCACCTTTTCGCGCAGCAAAGGAAACATCATTGACACTTTTTCCTCCGTCGGTTAAGTTCTTTACTTCTAGAACAACATCACCGATCGCATTACTGCGTTCAGGATATTGCTGGGTAAGCTCGCGGCCAATCATCATAGAAATCATTTCATTCTTTGTAATATCACTAATGTCTCGATCTCCAACATAACAGCCATCACGTAGAACTGTCACCCTGTCACATATTGTAAAAATCTCATCAAGTCGGTGTGAAATAAAAACAACTGCAACACCATTTGATTTTAGCTTATTTATTATTTTGAAAAGCGATTCAGTCTCCTTAGTGGAAAGCGAAGATGTAGGCTCGTCCATAATAATGACCTTTGCATTGATGCTTACCGCCTTAATTATCTCAACCATCTGCTTTTGCGCCATTGTAAGAGATCTAACCAATCTGCGCGCGTCGATTTTAAGGTCGAATTCATCAAAAAGTGCCTGAGCATCCTTATACATCTTCCCCCACTGAACAAATCCACTCTTGAGCGGGTATCTACCTATAAAGACATTCTCCGCCACGGATATGCGTTCTATAAGGTTCAATTCCTGGTATATTATTGATATTCCCATTAACTCCGACTGCTTAGGTGAAGTAACTTCAACATCTCTGCCATCAAACCATATGGAGCCCTCGTCTTTTTTGTAAGCACCTGAGATTGTTTTCATTAGTGTAGATTTGCCTGCTCCGTTTTCACCAACAAGTGCATGAACCTCTCCCTTTTTTATTGTGAGGTTAACATCAGATAGCGCCTTAACTCCGGGGAAGGACTTGCAGATTTTAGTGAGTCTTAGAATATCTTCCATCTAAAGCCACCTTTCTTATATTAAGTCGGGCGCAGTTATTCAGCACCCGACTTAAACTATATGTTAAATTAGTTACCGAGAAGTTCGTCGGATGTAACATAGCCAACGCCCTTGCCATAAACCTTAGCTGGTGTCTCGTGGCCACCTTCAACTGTGCCGCCTTCTAGAACAGTTTTGATAGCTTCTACTGTAACGCGTGATTCACCGGCAGGATCCTGACAAATGGATGCTATGTAGTTAGTATCCTCATCGATATGCTGAAGTTCTTCATCTTCTCCATCGAAACCTACTACCATAACTTCGTTACGTCCGGCGTTCTGAGTGGCATCAAATGCACCAAGCGCTGATGTTCCTGCAGTACCGTAGAAGATGTCAATGTTGTCATGAGCAGTAAGCATATCCTCACTACCAGCCAAGGAGTTCTCACGGGTAAGGTCACCAACTGTATTGATTAGGTTAACGGTAAAGCCCTTCTCTTTAAGTCCTTCTTCAAAACCTGTATATCTCTGATGTAATGTTTCATGGATTAAGGAAACTTCTACAATATTGAGGTCAGTTTTGTAACCGATATCCTGTAGATATTGACCTACCCATAAACCACCAAGATAGCCAGCAGAATCACTTCTGGTACCTTCCCAGAATGTCATGTACTGTTTTGCTTCGGGGATGAGGTTAAGGTTACCGATATAGAAAATAGGAATGTTTAGTTCTTTACAACGTGCAAAGCTGTCAATTAAAGCTTCACTGTAGTTGGTGCTTACAGCCAGAGCATCTATATCACTGTTTATAAGGTCCTCAACAGCCTTAACTGTGGATTCAGCATCAGCACCGCCGTCAGCAAAGGTTACTTCATAACCAAACTCTTCAGCAGCTTCCATGAATCCGTCATACATACGCACATAGTAGGGCATTGTCAAACCAGCAATACTAAGACCAATTTTTATTTTGTCTTCATTTTTTTCATCATTGCTGACATCTGTTGTGCCGTTTGTTTCATTGTTACTGGGTTCATTTACTTTATCATTGCTTTTGCAAGCAGTTAAAGTAAATAACATTGTTACCAGAAGAATAAGAGATACAATTTTTTTCATTTTAATTATCCATCCTTTACTTTTTTTTTATTTTATCACTTATGTGATAATACGAAGTTAATCCTATACCTCTAAAAGTTTACTCCACCAACCAAAAAGATGTTTGCGTATGATGAGGTTTCACCGGTTCTTATTACGCATTTTGCATTTTTAATCAGCTTTTTAAATTCTTCGTGAGGTACAGTTGAATAGGGGGTGCCCGGTAGAGTACTATTAATATCGTTTAGCATTTTGGGATTCACAGTTTCTAATTCTGTTGCTACGATAAATGACTCTACAACTAATTCTTGAGCTACGACATCCAAAAGCTCTAAAAACTTTGGTATACCTGCTGTTACCGAAACGTCAACAACCTTAGTATCCTTAGGGATAGGTAGTCCACAGTCGGCAATGCACAAATATTCCGTGTGCCCAAGTGCAGCAATTTCGCTTACAATCATGGGGTTCAACAATCTGTCCTTTTTCATGGTTTCATTCCTTTGCCTTATTTTACATTTATTTATAATAATAGGTAGTACAACGTTTCCCTAAATTAGTAAA
>SHOH01000300.1 GCA_004294845.1 Anaerolineaceae bacterium | reverse complement strand
ACTTACAGTCGATTTCGAGTAATCGACATTTATTATTACGTATGATATAATTACACAAAAGGTTACTAATAATAGAAATATTATTGGTTTCCATAATTTGAGATAAAAAATTAATTGGAGGAAAGTATAAACCTGCTCTAAAGGCAAGTTCGTTCATTATAAAATATGAAACTTGGTATAATAGCAAATTTTAATCAAGAAATATTTTGCGAAGAAGTATTTCGCAGTACAAAGGAGAAAGAACTTGAATTTCTAGAGTTTTGCATCAATGTAGGCAATGATGTAAATGCTTATATTAATGAAACATCAAAGTTGCAGGTATATTTAAACAAGTATAGCCTAAAAGTCGGTAGTGTAGGCAGATGGGGTACAAACCGCATTCTAGAAGATGGATCAATAAACCCTATTGAACTTGAGGCTGAGAAAAGCTTAATCCGATGGTGTCATGAAATTGGTTGTGACGTCTATGTTACCGGATGCAATTATGTGGATGATCTCTCCTTATATGAGAATTGTACCGGTGCTATTCGTTACTTTGAAGAACTTATTGCATGTGGCAAGGAGAATGGTGTAAAGATAGCAGTTTATAACTGCAGATGGAACAACTTTGTTCACTCGGACCCAACATGGAGTATCATTCTGGGGCATCTTCCTGATCTTTATATCAAATACGACACCTCCCATTCCGTCTATGATAAGGGAGATTACCTTCTTGAGACTAAAAAATGGGGGCACCGTTTTGCCCATGCTCACATAAAAGGAAGTCTTATTATCGGTGGAGAGCGATATGACGATCCGCCTGCAGGGTTGGATCAGATTAATTGGGGTGCCTTTATTTCTACTTTATACCGTGCAGGCTACGATGGCAACCTAAGTATCGAGCCTCACTCAGCGACCTGGAAGGGTGAGTTGGGAGAAAAGGGGTTAAACTATACCATCCGATACATGAAAAATTTAACAGTCTAACAAAGTGGGTGGTATGTACTTTTTGATTTCCGATATATCAGCAACACTTGTATAGCCGAAACTGATGACTCGAATATGAAATACGACATGTTACATGCTTTCAGTAGAAGCAAAATAGGTTCCAATTATCATAATTAGCAATGCAATAATAAATGTTA
>SHOH01000019.1:24967-31533 GCA_004294845.1 Anaerolineaceae bacterium | reverse complement strand
ATACTGTACACGACAACCAATCGCAATTATACAGGAGATGATATTATGGCGCCAAAATATATAACAATTGAATCCGTTACCGGCGGCGTTAAAAACCGTGTGAAGCAGAATTTAAAATTTAAAACCGGCAACTTTGTTTGGCGTATTAAATTTACTGCACCTCTTAAGCCTTCTACTGTTAATAATAAAAACCTTAATGTGACGAACTTGAATAACACACCTTTGTTAACAAATATTCGTTATGATTCGGTAAATAACTACATAGAAATCGAGCCTCTGGAACCATATAATAAAAATGAATCTTATCTGTTGCATGTTTCCAGCAGAGTCGAATCTAAAAGAGGACAGAAGCTACAGGATGAAATTACCATACAGTTCAAGTTGTAATCTGGTAGGTAAAATCTTCCGGTAGTAAGGACAGGATATCCGCATCTGCCAGTCTACCTTCTGCTGCAAGCTTAGGTAATTGCTTTCCTGTCCTTAAATCTGCCGAAGTCATGGCATTCTGAACATATTTCGATATGCTTTCAAGTCTCTTTTCCTTTTCTGTATTCTCAATAATTTCGATTACTCCATCCCTTAGAACATCAAGTGCTACAGGTTGTACTTTGTATTCACGGAGTATTATGTAAGAATAAGCAAATCCCAGTAAGTCTTCCTCTGTATAAGCAGGCAAATGTATTCTGTTTTTAAATAATTCCATAAGCTTTGGACATTCTCTAAACAGTCTATTCATATTTTTCTTGTTCTCTTCAAAAATAACCGCAATTTCTCCGTGAAAATATCTAATAAGCTCTAGAAGTTTGTCAATAGTCGGTTTTTTTAACTCACTGGCATTTTCTATAACCAGGCAGCTGTTTCTTAATTCACCCTTCATATTTGTTATGTCAATTTCATTTAATTTAAAGGCTGATATCTTAGCTATTCTGGAGGTTTTTAGCTTACCAGTCCTGTTTAAAAATATAGCAATATCCTTAGCTAAAGTAGTTTTGCCTGAAGAAGGCGCTCCGGTAATTATCATTTGAACGCTTTTTGTATGCTTATTCATAATTAATTCAAGACTCTTTACCAGCTGCTTTTGTAGGGACTTTACATGAATAAAATTGCCAAATATCTGATTAATATCTATGTTAAGATTCTCAGATAATTTCTCCAATCTTTCTAAGTCCTCGTTCTTATCATCTTTCTTAGTAAATTGAAATATATCTGTCGCCTCTTCTTTAAGAGGCTTTGAATTATCTCTAATTTCTTGCTCTCTCGTCATAAGGCTATCTACTTCTTTTCCTACGCTCTCGGCAAGCTCATCCAATACTTTATCTTCAGGTCCATCATGTAAATGAATTTTAACTAAATTCTCAAAATCATCATCACTACCTTCATGTACAAAATCCAGACTCTCTTCCTTGTCTGTTTGTAAAGGAGACAATTCTATTGATTTTTCATTCTCGGAGTTTTCTTCTTTCAAATTTTCTTCTTGGTAATTTCCTTCTTCCGAACTTTCATCATTCGTATTTTCATCTTTCGAATTATTCTCTGTATCTGAGCTTATTGCGTTTGCTGCCCTATTCTTAAGGTTTTCAATGATTTCATCCTTATCAACTTCACCAGAATAATAAGCTTTAAGAATTTTTGCTTTCTCTACGTAGCTTCCTTCCCCAAACCACAAAATTAAGTCAGAGCATTCCTGAATACATTCCTTTTCCATTCCAGCCTTATAATAAAGCTTTGCAAGCTCATAAGCCCATTTCTCCATATATGTATAGTTCTTTAACTTCTTTAAGGAATCTATCAATATAATATAGGGCTCCTTTTTAGCTTTGTCAATTTTATATCTAAATATAAAGATGTTATAATCATTCGGTGCTGCTTCCTCATATTCTTTTAAATAGCGCTCTGCTTCCTCTATGTTCTTTCTACCAATAGATGCATGCACTATCTGGTAAAGGGTTCTTCTTGTCTTGGATTTCTTATATACGCGATATAATAGCTCCATGGCTTCATCATAATTTTCATTTTGGATGTAAACATCGGCAAAAAGACTAAGGTCTGCTATATTTTTTACCTTTTTTAGTACCATGGTGTCCATTATCTTCTGAGCAGAGTCAAAATCACCCTCCTGAACTCTTCTTCTTATTTCTTCTGTCTTTACGATAATATCATAGCGTCCCATCACTTTTCCTCCTTACCAATGATTAGGCATAGATTTATCTTACAAGTAATCTCAATATTACTATTTGTCACATATTTGATCCTATGCTATATAATTAGGTTTCTTGATAATATGTCAGTGTATCCACAAGCTCTTTTGTCAGTTCAATACTATCCTTTTGCAATAAACGGTGTCTTCCTTCGGTTTCTCTGATTTTCTTTAATCGATTTCTATTAAATTTGGCATAGGCTTCTTCAAATATGGGTTGTATACCTAACTGCTCTCTTAATTTTTTAGAAAAGGGACAATATGTTGCCATGATTTCTCTGACAAGCTTATTCAATTTTATTGCACCTCTTGCTTCGTAATTAATCCAAGCCTCATAGTCAATAACAAATATTTCCCTACTGTTATTTCTTCCTTTTTGTATCTGATATTTAATCCTCTCTTTTCTCTCCTCAGATAAGTCTCGGTTCTTTTTATAAAACTGAAGATAATCAGAATATTCAGAGGTGAGGGATTTAACCTTTATATCATTCCAGGCTGTGCCTTCTATGGTTCTACATATTTCCCAGCGGAATCTACCACAGACCTTAACTACATTAAGAAAAAGATTGGCTTCAGAAAAAATCGGGAACATAAAGCGTCCGGGGCTGTTTCTTTTCTTTCCGGTAATATCCTGCCACATAATTCCATTAATACCTACAGTAGGCATTAATATAATATCGGGATATATTCTCTCTATGATATATTCCTTCTCTATGTTTCTTTCTTTATTAACATATAGAGTTTCACGATCAAAGACCGAATGATCAATCTCTAATAATTTATTGAATGCTTCCGTGACAATCCTTGGCGTTATAAAGGATTTATCAAGCTGTCCATAAAGCATATCCTTATGCAAAACAGGTGTAAATGTACTGATTTGACCGTTTGTGGTTCTATTATTAAATCGAAACATATTCTGTATCTCATAATCAAGCTTTCTTTCCATATCAAGAGCATATTCTTTTACTTGTCTGTCTGTAAGCTGTCCTTTATTCTTTAAGGATGTGAGCATTTCCTGATATTCAAGGTCAAATTCATTTTTGGAAGGCTCCTTCTTGCCTTCATAGATTAATTTCAACCACTCTTTAATACTATATACATTAATGTTACCTGCTTCATCTTCGTCCTTCAAAAAATATAGGGATAAAAGCTGCTCGTTGGTAAGAAGCCTTTCGTCAGCATATCCATAGTCCAAAAACATATCAACAATTCTCGGTACATCATTATCATTATAAGCTTTCAAAAACACAAACTTATATAATTCATAGTATTCATCAGTAAGTTGTTTTCTGATTTTTCTTGCATTATCATCCATGGAAAGCCTGTCTTTTATGTTAACAAAGTCTTGCATGGTATTTTTCATTTTCTTAGCTTTATCAATTTCTATACCGGAATAATCAAGGATCTGGTTAAATGATCCCCCAAGCTCTCTAATGACCTTCTCTGCATCCTCCACAGAATATTTCAAATAGGTTTGTATGCTCATTTCCTTATCCTTGGTTCCTGTAATAAGTAAATGATAGGCCTCTTCCATACGTTTACGATTTATATTAATCTTTTTTCCCAGCCTATTAGTAAAGAATTTTTCAGTTCTGTTAATTTCCTCAATAATACTATCCATATTGTCCATAAGCTCGCTACTATTACCGTCAGCATTAACAACCTCTATTGCATATGTGGCAAATAAACCAAAAAGACTATTCTCGGTCTCATTTATCAAATATTCTGCCATGGTGAAAAGCTTAGCTGAATATTCTTTTAAAATCTCATTAAGCTGATTAATTAGATCTATCTGGTCCTGCATCTGGATAACGGTCATAATAATGCTATATGAATAGTATGATTTCAACACATCGATAGGGATATCAGCACTCTCTGTATAATAATTAATCTTGTCTAAATCCGGTACAACATATCCTTCGAATTCAACTAATTCCTCGACCCATTTGGGCTTCCTGGCAGCATATCCAAGCTTGGAGGCTGATTCAAAATAAAACTTAAATCTGTCTGTTAAGAAGCTATATAATCCATGACCATGCTTTAATATGTCCTTATATAGCTTGCCCAGCTCGTTGATAACTCTATTTAAGGACATAATAATAAAACCATTATAGTCTTTATTAATGGAAAGAATATTTTCTAAATCATCCTTATGATCTACTGCAAACAAATAGACAGCAGACTCTTCTAATGCCCTATATGTACTTTGATATTCTCCGTGAAAAACATCATTAACTGCCAAAAATGCTCCCGGGCCCATCACATACCTTGCTCCATCGTGACTAATCTGAACACGGCCCTTTATTACAAGGGCTATGCTGGATATAGGCTCGCCCTCTGTATAAATATTATCCCCTTTTGGATATTGATTCACTGCATTCAAGTTTATCTTTTGCTTCAATAGAACCTCTCCAATTCATGTTTATATTTCATGTTCTTATTACAATTATATACTATAAACACGGTAATAAAAAGTGATTTTTCCTTATTTCCCTTAAATAGTCCAAAATTCTCATTTTCATAAGCTTTTCTTTATCAATGAGAAATAGATTGGACGTACTTTACTATTCAAAAAAATAAGATAGTTGCCGTAGGCAGCTATCTTAGCTATTTATAAATTTATTCCGTGCATTCTGCTTCGAATGCTTACCACAAGCGTTACCTTTACAGTTAACTCGATCCAGGTGACCTTACGGCACACAGAAGCTTTCGCTTAGTGCTGCTTCATTCCTGACCTGACACGGTTCACGAATTCCTGTTGCGTAAGACCCAGACGTCAACATCACTTATAAAGGGCAGCCTCACAGTAAGTCACCCTAGGCAGAATATCACCCCTGCTGTAGCGGATTGCAGGTACAGGGCACCGCTATCTCCCCGGCTGCACGGAAACTTTATGACAATGTAATTTTTGAACGGTATGCAAAGTATACCGCTTCCTTGCTCCCCTGTCAACCCTCAAGCTTTTCCATTTTATTACGAATACGAAGCTCTTTAAAAAAGGTTTGTAATACCTGCGTGCATTCCTTTTTAAGAACTCCGGTAGTTATTTCCACCTGATGATTGAACTCTTCCATCTGTAAAAGATTTAGTATTGAACCTCCACATCCTGCTTTTGGATTCATGGTTCCGATTACTGCTCTTTTTATTCTTGCTTGAACTATAGCTCCGGCACACATCTGACAGGGCTCCAAAGTAATATATATAGTACAGTCCTCCAGACGCCAATCTCCCATGTTTTTGCTTGCTTTATTAATAGCCGTAAGCTCAGCATGAGAAAGAGTGGTTTTATTCGTATTTCTTCTATTATATCCTCTTCCTATGATTTTATCCTGATAAACAATGACACAGCCAATAGGTACCTCACCTAAAAGATAAGCTCGCTTCGCCTGCTTCAATGCTTCTTTCATAAATTTCTCATCTGTCATAATATCATTTCCTTTTCTGTGGACTGGTTTTATGATATATTAAATATATCCACGATAAGCGGATTAGTCAATGGGAAACAAAGCATTTTTATATGACATGCTTTTTATGTCTAGTTCCTAATCTTATAATAGAATTTTCAGGAGGCATTATGAATATACATGGCTTTAACAAATCAACTCTTTTAGACTACCCCAAACACTTGGCTGCCACCATATTTGTCGGCAGCTGCAATATGCGTTGCCCATTTTGTCATAACGCATCTTTGGTGTTAAGACCAAGTACTCAACCCCTAATATCTACAGAATATGTTCTGGCTTATCTTAATAAGAGAAAGAACATATTAGAGGGTGTATGTATTTCAGGAGGCGAGCCAACGCTATATAAGGATTTACCTTTTTTTATTAATCAAATAAAAGAAATCGGACTTAAGGTAAAGCTTGATACTAATGGATTAAATCCAGACATGATGAAGGAGCTTGCAGATAATAAGTTGATTGATTATGTTGCCATGGATATTAAGAACTCCAAGGATAAATATAAAACCACAGCAGGAAATAAGGATATCTCCATGGATAAAATCAATGAGAGCGTATCCTTACTACTTTCCGATATAGTGGAATATGAATTTAGATCCACCATAGTTAATGAACTGCATACAAAAGACGATATGATATCAATCGGTGATTGGATTAAAGGTGCCAAGGCTTATTATCTTCAGGCTTATAGTGATTCAGGTGATGTGATTTCACCGGGCTTTACTGCTCCTTCAAAGGAAACATTAAAAGAATATAAGGACTTATTATCTACTTATGTGGAGCATGTTGATATTCGTGGTATAGATTAATACATATTAAAAATTAACCTCCAAATACCAATATCCGAAATCGCCCTGCTTTAACTCCCTCTTTCTTATGGATTTAAAGCATTCAAATCCAAACATCCT
>SHOH01000019.1:18515-24867 GCA_004294845.1 Anaerolineaceae bacterium | reverse complement strand
TTTATATCCATAGCTTTTTCCATAGGTCTTTCCACATTATCTATGGCTTTTGATGCAATATGATTGCCTTCGGCTTTCTTATATCTCTCCACTAACTCCCAAGGGTTAGTAGGTGTCTTTGGACGAGAATGTAAGACACCGGTATTCATCATCCCTCCACCGGGAAGTATGTACTTAGGACGACTCGCCTCATTATCTTCCTTATTCTTTGCTGTATCCGCTTTTTCTTCTAAGGTTTTATTATCAAATGTTGGGGCATCAGCTATCGGCGTTTTAACAGACATCGGCTCGGTGGCCACCGGCTTTTTAACAGGTACCGGCTCAGCGAAAGCAGGCTTTTTAACAGGCGTCGGCTCAGTGGCAGCCGGCTTTCTAATTAGAACCGGTATAGTGTCTGCCGGTCTTTTCTCAGGCGTACTTGGCTCTGGCTTTATAACAGTCGGTATCTTTGCAGCAAGCAATTTATCATTGGCTTCAGGCGCATTTTCCTTTACCTCTTCCCTTATATCAGTAGGCGACTTGGATTTAGGTTTTGGCTTAAGTGCATGCAAAACCTCTTCTAATACCACAGGCTTATCGTCCCATTGAGTAGCATAGAATACCCCGGAGTTTAAAAAAAGCAAAATACCGCCCATATCCGAAAACCTATAACCGGAATCCATAGTATTATACTCCTTAGCACTCAGCTTACCATCCATTATCTGATTTTTAACTGTACAGTCTCCCAGATAAACTAAATCCATCTCATCTGTCGGTCTGTGAATCAGATAAGTGGGGAATATTCCTTCAGGCAAGCCATCCAGTTGCATATGTATTGTGAACCTGCATTCTCCGTTTCTTATCTCTACTCTGACATAGCCTACATTCTTTTTCTTAACTCCATTTTCATATTCATACATATAAGATACAAATCTTTTATAATCAGCCAAATAAACACACTCCCTTGCTTATCCATAATGATTTGGGTTGTTTCATGATTCTATTCAATATATTCCATGAAAACGGTCATTATGCCAACTCTTAGCAAAGGCTACTAAAGAGAACTTCACTTAGGGATTTGATTTTGATATCACAGCAGGTGCCAGGCACTGAACTCTGTACCTGGCACCAAACTTTGTATTTACTGTATTTGGCTGTGTAGTTCCTGGAGAGAGTGGACTCCTGCTGCCTTATTATATTTTATATCCTTTATTCCTGCTATGGTAGCCCTAGCTGCTGCCATGGTTGTTACATAGCTGATTCGTCCTTTGATGGCGGCTTTTCTGATGTAGCTGTCATCATCGGCACCCTTCTTATCAATGGGGGTGTTAACGATGATATCTATCTGTCCGTTGGTAATTGCATCTATGATATCCGGTCTTCCCTTATTAAGCTTATGAATTTTTTCTGCTGAGATACCGTTCTTAACTATCTTATCAAAGGTTCCTCCTGTTGCCAATATTCTAAAGCCGCAATCCGCAAAGCCTTGTGCTACTTCCACCAGCTCGGCCTTATCCCTGTCACTTACACTTATTAGGACTGTTCCTGATAAGGGAAGGCCATGATTTGTAGCTTCTTGTGCTTTAAAGAAGGCCTCTCCGAAGGTCTGAGCCAGTCCAAGCACCTCTCCTGTGGAACGCATCTCAGGCCCCAGCACGGGATCAACCTCAGGAAACATATTAAAGGGGAAGACCGCTTCCTTAACACCATAGTGAGTAAATCTACTCTCCTTAAGGTTAGGTACAGGTGAGGGTTTGCCTGTAAATGAGCTTGCTATAATCTGTGTTGCAAGTCTTACCATCTGTATATTGCATACCTTGGATACCAAGGGAACGGTTCTGGATGCCCTGGGATTGGCCTCCAGTACATAGACGATTCCATCTTCTATAGCATACTGCATATTCATCAGTCCTGATACCTTCATTTCATTTGCTATCTTAAGAGTATATTCCTTAATAGTCTCCAGATTATCTTTACTGATATTCAGAGATGGTATGACACAAGCAGAGTCACCGGAATGAATTCCTGCAAGCTCAATATGCTCCATTACAGCTGGAACAAAGGCTTGATTTCCATCGCTTATGGCGTCAGCCTCACATTCAAGAGCATTGTGAAGAAAACGGTCTATCAGTATAGGGCGATCCGGAGTAACTCCGACCGCTGCTTTCATATATACCTTAAGACTCTCATCGTCATGAACAATCTCCATGCCACGGCCTCCAAGCACATAGGAAGGACGTACCATAACGGGATATCCGATTTCCTGTGCTATATCAAGGGCTTCGCTGACATTAACAGCCATTCCTGCTTCAGGCATGGGAATGCCAAGCTTATCCATCATTTCACGGAACCTGTCCCGATCTTCCGCCAAATCTATTGTCTCAGGGGTGGTGCCTAGAATATTTACACCATTCTCCTTTAACTCCTGTGCCAAATTAAGAGGTGTCTGTCCTCCGAACTGGGCAATAACACCAAGGGGCTTTTCCTTCTCGTATATAGAAAGAACATCCTCTATCGTAAGAGGCTCAAAATATAATCTGTCAGAGGTATCATAATCTGTCGATACTGTCTCTGGGTTACAGTTAATTATTATGGTCTCAATACCCAGGTCCCTTAGTGCAAAGGCTGCATGTACACAGCAGTAATCAAACTCAATACCCTGACCGATACGATTGGGTCCACCACCAAGGATTATTATCTTTTTGTTAGTGGATACAGGAACTTTATCCTCTTTAATATGATAGGAAGAATAATAGTATTTTGCATTTTCGGTACCACTAACATGGATACCTTCCCAAGCAGCTTTAATTCCTGCACCGTACCTTGCTGCTCTTATACTGTCCTCACTAACCATAAGAAGCTGACTTAAATACTTATCTGAAAAGCCGTTAAGCTTTGCCTGCCTTAAGCTTTCTATAGGAGGAATATGACCCTTAAATAACTTTAATGCTTCCTCTTCCTCTAAGAGTTCCTTCATTTGTTCGATAAAATAAGGCTTTATTTTAGTTAAATTATAAAGCTCCTCTACTGTAGCTCCCTTTCTTAAGGCTTCATACATTATAAACTGACGCTCACTAGTAGTAACATGGAGCATATCCAGTAGCTGGTCTTTGGATTTAGATTTTAAATCCTTTGCATCCCCAAGGCCATAGCGACCAATCTCAAGGCTACGAATTGCCTTTTGAAAAGCCTCCTTGTAGGTCTTTCCAACACTCATAACCTCACCGACAGCCTTCATCTGAGTTCCCAGCTTATCCTGTGCACCCTTGAACTTTTCAAATGCCCAGCGGGCATATTTTATAACCAGATGATCGCCGTTAGGAACATATTTATCCAGTGTTTTGTATTTTCCACAAGAGATTTCATTCAGATTAAGCCCTGCTGCAAGCATGGCTGATATCAAAGCTATGGGAAAACCGGTGGCTTTAGATGCCAGGGCTGAGGAGCGGGATGTCCTTGGATTTATCTCGATTACACATATCCTGCCTGTTGCTGGATCATGGGCGAATTGTACATTTGTGCCGCCTATTACACCGATTGCATCTACTATCATATATGCCTGTCTTTGCAGCTCATTCTGAAGCTCCTTGGAAATGGTCAGCATAGGTGCACAGCAGATTGAATCTCCTGTGTGAACTCCCAGAGGATCGATATTCTCAATAAAGCAGACTGTTATCATCTTGCCGCTAGCATCTCGTACTACCTCCAGCTCCAGCTCATCCCAGCCAAGTATAGACTCCTCTACTAAGACCTGACCTACCATGCTTGCCTGCAGTCCTCTGGCTACAACTGTTTTAAGTTCATCTACATTATAGACCAGACCTCCACCTGCTCCACCCATGGTATAGGCAGGACGGATAACTACCGGGTATGACAAGTTATCGGCAATAGTAAGCGCTTCTTCCACCGTATATGCGACTTCGCTTCTTGCCATCTCTATACCCAAGGAATTCATGGTTTTTTTAAATTCGACCCTGTCTTCACCTCGTTCTATAGCATCAACCTGTACACCAATTACCTTGACATTATATTTCTTTAGTACACCTGCCTTATCAAGCTCAGAGCATAAATTTAGGCCCGATTGCCCACCTAGATTTGGTAGAAGTGCATCTGGCCGTTCCTTATCAATAATATGTGTCAGTCTTTCCACATTCAATGGTTCAATATAGGTTACATCTGCAGTTGTTGTATCTGTCATGATGGTTGCAGGATTAGAATTTACAAGAATAATTTTGTAGCCCATATTCCTAAGGGCTTTGCATGCCTGTGTACCCGAATAATCAAATTCACATGCCTGTCCGATTATGATTGGTCCGGATCCTATAATTAGTACCTTATGAATGTCAGTCCGCTTACTCATATAAAACCTCCTCATTAAAACAAATTATTATGATACATACAACGGAGGTAATTTCCTCCCTCAGTTTTTGTATTTGTTATGTTCCATGTTTATATATAAAAATAGGCAAAAAAAATTTGTCTTTTCTTTTTCTGCCTCCCTTTATTTATTTCTATCTATCTTAATAGAAACTTTATTAATATGCAACTGTTATTTTTATTAATTTTTTTAATTCGGTGCCAGGTACGGTGCCTGGTACAGGGATGTCTGGCTTAATTATATTTGGATAGATGATTTGCAAGCCCTATAAATTGCTCCAAGGATAGCGCCTCTCCTCTGATATCTCTAGTTACACCCAAGTTATCTAAGGCATTTATTATGTCGTCCTTGCTAAAAGATAGTCCTTCATAATTATATATTCCGTTTACCAAGGTCTTTCGTCTTTGATTGAAGGATGCACGAATAAGAGAGAACAAAAGGCCTTCATTCTCTACATGGTAAGGGGGATTCTCATAGGGTGTAAGATTTATAACTGCAGAGCCAACCTTTGGACGAGGCATAAAGCAATTAGGGGGGACGTTTGCAGCTATATAAGGCTTTGCATAATACTGAACAGCAAGTGATAAGGCACCATAATCCTTAGATCCGGGCTTTGCTTGGATACGATCCGCAACTTCCTTTTGTATCATTACGGTCACACCGGATAGGGGGATATGCTTTTCAAATAAATCCATGATAATCGGCGTAGTTATATAATAGGGAAGATTTGCAACTACCTTTATAGGCTTGTTGTTATTATGTTTCTTAACAAGAGTGTTCACATCAACCTTCAGAATGTCCTCATTTAATATGGTTACATTATCATAGTCTGATAAGGTTTCTTCCAGAATAGGAATCAGCATTTTATCTATTTCTACTGCTAGGACTCCTCTGGCACTTTCACATAGATACTGTGTAAGGGTTCCAATTCCGGGACCGATCTCAAGAACAAAATCATCCTTAGTAATATCTGCCGCCTTAACTATCTTTTCAAGGACATGCTTATCAATCAGAAAATTCTGACCAAATTTTTTCTGAAAGACAAAGCTGTATTTATTAAGTATTTCAATTGTATTTTTTGGATTTCCCAGTCTAGCCATTAACTACCCTTTCATTTTATAAAGCTTTTTTGCATTTTCATTTGTAATACGAACCACTGTATCATACTCTATGTTTTTAATCTTTGCTATTTCCCTCGCAATATAAGGAAGGTATAGGGAACTGTTTCTTTTTCCCCTATAGGGAACAGGTGATAGGTATGGACAATCGGTCTCAAGCACCAACTGCTCCAACGGCGAAAAGGCGACTACCTCTTTTAATTTTCTTCCATTTGTAAATGTAACGACTCCTCCGATACCAAGATAGAAGCCCATGTTCAGATACTGTCTGGCCTGCTCCACTCCATAACCGAAGCAGTGAAGAACCGCTCCTACATCCACGGCATTACCTTCCTTCATTAAATTGAAGGTATCATTGGCTGCATCCCTACTGTGTATAACAAGGGGTTTATCGATTTCTCTTGCCAGCTCTATCTGCCTTGAAAACCATACTTTTTGCGTGTCTCTATCAGGTGTATCCCAATAATAATCAAGTCCTACTTCACCAATTGCTAATACTTTCGGGTGATTTGCTTTTTCCTTTAACCACAAAAGACGCTCCTCGTTCATCAGCATGGTATCTCCGGGATGAATTCCTACGGAAGCATATATATAATCATAGTTTTCAGCAAGGTTAATTGACTGCTCAACCGTCTTTATCCCCGAGCTGATATTTACTACATACTCAATATTATGTTTTGGAAGACTTTCAAGAAGCTCCCTACGATCCTCGTCAAATGCCGTATCCTCATAATGGGCATGGGTTTCAAATATCATTTGTCTAACCTCTTCCTCTAAATTCCTGTATAAATCTGGCTTGTCTACCTCGTTTATTATACATCAGCTTTCCTATTAAGACAATATCAATCCCCACCGGACGTAAACCCCCTACCGAATG
>SHOH01000019.1:15663-18415 GCA_004294845.1 Anaerolineaceae bacterium | reverse complement strand
TTAATATAAAACAGCCTCACATTATTTAGTGCCTTTGGTTTTGTGGCCCAATTCCTTCTCTACGTACATTATGCTCCTGATTTTGATTTTCAGGCTTTACAGAGTTGGTTATACTATTGAACTTATCCTGCGACTTCTTTTGTCTGGCTTTTTCCTTTTTATCTTTATCCATATTAATCTCCATTCTTCTACAACCCTGTGAATTTGGGCGGTAGCACAAATTTACCGGGTGAAAAATCTTGATTTTTCACACTTTCACCTCGTGATTAGTATGGTTTCTTTAAGGCAAAATATGTGTTTTTATATATTAACAATTACCTTCATAGACATGTTTGAGCTTTCTACGGGCTATGTCAGCCAGCCCATATACGGTCTTAATAGGTGTTGCTTCCCTATCCTGCATCTTCCACCTTGGGAAAAATCGTGATATATGAAGGGGAATATCAGAACTAACACTTGATAGCCATTCAGATAAGGCTTCCATCTCGTCTTCGCTATCATTTTCACCGGGGATTATTAGAGTGGTAACCTCCACGTGGCAATGTTTAGCGGCAATTGTTATGGTGTTTTTTACGGTATCTAAGTCTCCTTTAAGTTTTTTATAGAACTCCTTCGTAAAGCCCTTTAGATCAACATTGAAAGCATCTATAAGCGGAAGCAGTTCTCTAAGAGGTTCTTCACATATAAAGCCATTGGTTACAACCACATTCTTAAGTCCACTTTTCTTTGCAAGTATACTACAGTCCCTAACAAACTCATATCCAATTAAGGGTTCATTATAGGTATAGGCAATACCTATATTACCTTTGTCCTTTAGTCCATTGGCTTGCATAACTAAGCCATCGGTGGTTGTATTACCGTAATCAATCTCTGCACCATTAACCATAGATATATCGTAGTTTTGACAGAAGGAACAAGCTAAATTACAGCCGTAGCTTCCTACAGAAAGAATCTTACTGCCAGAATTAAAATGATATAATGGTTTCTTTTCTATGGGATCTAATGCTATAGCCGTAATTCTCCCGTAATTTTCACAAATTACCTTGCCATCTCTGCAGATTCTCCCTTTACAAAAGCCATATTGACCTTCTGATAATTTACACCGATGGGGACATATATTGCATACTGTTTTCATTAATCTTTACCTCTATTCAAAATTATAATGTATAATGATGTGAGTTGTAATCTGTTTTCATTGGTGTCTAACCACTTCAAATCTTTCCAGCTTTATAGCTTCATTGTCTAATATTCCGGCTTTTTTTCTTGCAATAGATACCTGCTCTGCCACAGTGTTAACCCCTTCTAGGTTAGGAAGCAGCAGTCCTCTTCTTCGTCCCGCGCTTACTATTACTCCATATCGTGTTACGTCCAGTTCTTCCACGGAATCTATGGGTTCAGCTTCCGACAGCACGTCTACACTATAGATCAGATCATCAAGCTCATCCTTGCTAACCGGAGGAAAGCGGGGATCCTCTAGCCCTGCGCTTATGGCATTTCTAAGTATCTCCTCAGCTATACATTCGGTGACAGGAGAAATTGTCCCAATACATCCCCTAAGCTGTCCGTATTTTTTTAATGATACAAATACTCCTGCACTTTTCTCTGTCATTTCCTTAGGGAGATTATTAGGTAACTTAGCAAGACTGTCTGTCTTAATATAGGTTTCCAGTGAATATCTGGCTAGACTTACATAAGCATCCTCATGCTTTTGTCTTTCTCTTGCCTGCCTTACCTGTTCCTCCTTAAATATTATATCAAAATGTCTATTATCATCTTCACCTATAATCTTGTAAGAACATACCCCATAGCCCACACCAAAGGTTCCTTCATAGGATAGAAATTCTGGCTCGACATTAAGGCCGCTTAAGGCACCCGCCATGATTATAAAGGACCTGAGGCCACATTCAGCCGCAGCTTCACTAAAGTCAGGTGAAAAGTTTAGAAAACTTAGAAAGTCTCCTTCTTTCATGGCTTCGATAATCTTCTTATCAAACTCTACTCCCTCTTTAGTATATCCATATGGCCCATCCTCCTTGAGCTTATGAGACAAGTCTCCGCTTGCTACAAATACTATCTTTCTATTAAGCTTGTCCGCCGTCTCCTTAATACATCTACCCAATCTGTAATGATCTATTACGGGAAGTCCTGACAAACCAATCCGAACCAATTTATAGTCCTTCAGGTAATGATTAATAAAATACAGAGGAACCATGGTGCCGTGATCTAAACTTGAATCTTTTTCGCCAAGGGTTCCCGCTTCAATCAATCTTCTCTCAGATAAGGCTTCCAGCTCTTCTACAAATCTCTCGTCATACTCTACCGAAAAAGATACCTCCCTAACTCCAAACCGTCCAAAATTACCTTGCGCACCGGATCCCGGAGAAATATGAAAATAATCGGAATAAAGGATTGAATGAGGCGTGGTAATTATTATGGTATCCGGCTTAAGCTCAGCTATTTGCCTTGCTATTTCATGATAACTGTCTATTGTCTTTTGAATCTTTTTTTCATCTCCCTTTCCAACCTCCGGTATGATAAGAGGCGGATGGGGAACTATAAAGGCACCTAAGATAGCCATTTCTTCATCTCCTTTTCTAATCTAAGAGTATACTTGTCCAAATAGTAATTATTATGCGAATATAAGTGTATGTTATTATATTAAATTCTACCCTTTTTTATCCGAATATGCAATAAGGCACATATAAACAGAGATTATCTATATAGGGGCTGTTTCATAGGGGTAGATATGTGT
>SHOH01000019.1:0-15563 GCA_004294845.1 Anaerolineaceae bacterium | reverse complement strand
AGGTTTGTTATTATAAGGCTTGCGATGGTGCCTGCCAGGGTAGCTACAAGGGCTCCGGCTAAGGTATATCGTGATTTTTTTACTCCTGCTGCCATAAAATACACTGCCATTGTATAAAAAATTGTTTCTGTGCTGCTTAGTATTATAGATGCCAGCCTTCCCAGATAGGAATCCGGACCATATTCTTTGAATATATCCAAAAGAAGACCTGTGGAGGCAGATGACGAGAACATTTTAACTAGGACAAGAGGCAGTAGTTCTGACGGAAAATGGAGTAAGTCAGTAATTGGTTCTAAAAGTCTTGATAATAAATCTAAAGCTCCTGAAGCACGTAAAATTCCCACTCCTATCATAAGACCAATAAGTGTGGGTAGAATGTCAAAAACCACCTTGAAGCCATCCTTTGCTCCCTTTATAAATTCATCATATATTGGTGTCTTTGTAAGTAAGCCCAATCCTATTATATAAAAGAATATAAATGGCATAATATAATCAGATACATAAATTATAAAGTTCATATAATGCCCCCTAATTTTTTGGGAATTTATTTAATATTATTGTTAAAATTATCTACGTCCACTTTTTCGCTTGATGAGTTTTCTTGCGCTTGTGGCAAATATTACACCTGCTAATGTGGATATGCATGTCGCTATAATTCCTGACATCAGTATTTCTGCAGGATTAACCGATCCGTACTGACTTCTGTATGCTATAATATTTACAGGGATTAGCTGAAGGGAGGATATGTTGACTATTAAAAGCGTACACATATCACAGCTAGCCAGATCTGAGTCTGCATTTAGTTTTTTGAGTTCTCGCATAGCCATTAAGCCCATCGGTGTAGCCGCCCAGCCAAGACCCAGTATATTTGCTATCATATTTGAAGCGATATATTCATTTACCACATGCCCTTTTGGAAGATCAGGAAAAAGAAAGCGAAGAACCGGTCTTAAGGTCTTAGTAAATGAAGCCACTAATCCGCTTTTTTTTGCCACCTGCATCATCCCTGTCCACATAGCCATTATACCTAGCATAGATATACATAAAGTAACCGCTTCTTTAGAGGAATTAATAGTAGCATTGCCGACCTCTGCTATATTACCATTAAATACTCCGACAATTATGCCGATAATAATCATGAGACCCCATAAATAACTTAACACTTTTATACCTGCCTTATGTTAGCTATTGATAAACTATATTCATAACATAGCGATTAATGTCCTATTTTTTGTTTATTTATAGTTGTATTTGCATCCCTTTTACATATATTGTTTAAAATGTGCTATCTTTTGACAATTATTTTAGTTGACTTTAAAAATACACTATGATATCTTATAGTAATGCTATATACAGAAAATGTAAGCCTATTTGTAAATCGTACAAGGGCTTGTATATAGCCATATCCCCAATATACCTGAGAAAAGGAGGCAATGATATGAAAGGTACAGGCATTGTAAGAAGGCTCGATGAGCTTGGAAGAATCACCCTTCCTATCGAGTTAAGAAGAACATTAGATGTAGGTGAAAGAGATCCCCTGGAGATATTTGTCGATGAAGGCAGAATTATTCTTCAAAAGTATGAGCCATCAGACATATTTACAGGAAGCAAAGAAAATCTTATTGAGTATCATGACAAGAAGATCTCAAAAGACACAATAAGAGAACTGGCAAAAATAGCCGGAATTATTGAGTAGTGTACATATTTAACTAATAAAGAGAGCCTCAAAGCGTTCATGTTTTATTGCTTTGAGGCTCTCTTTATTAACCTTATCCATTATTTAATTTTATAGCATATTTTGTGCCAAATTTTACACTATAATACTCTCCGGTTGGTTCATCGTTTAGGATTAAGGGACCTATTACATAATGATTTGGAGTTTCTGTCTTAATAGGCTCCGAATTTTCATCCAAGTAGGCTTTTGGTACTCCGTCTACGGAAGTATAGTAGACTCTTCCTGTCTCTTCTCCATTAGAATAAAAAGCCTTGTGCATGGAACCACTTTCTAAGCCAAATAAAAACATTCCGCTGGTTTCAATAACTTTTCTTTTCCACACTCCATCACTGTCTCTTTCAAAACTTTCTTCGGCTGTCTTTCCCATTCCGTTGGGTATATCATGATTCCACTCACCCTGATAATAATACCAGCCGGGTGTCTTCTTATTATCAGACAATACGAATTGAATCCCAATGCCTTCCCTCATACCGTCCTTAAATCCTCCGGCATAGATATAATTCTTATCTGTTATCAGCATACCATAGCCCCTAGCTAAATTCATGTTTCCTGATGGGCTATAATAAAAAGGTGCTGAATCCGATATAATATCAATAAAAAAGGAATCCTCCATAATTTTAGTTATAGCCTCTATATCGACCACACTAAGGGCAGTATAGAGCTCGTTTAAAACTCTTTCCTTTTCTTTTCTTTTCGTAATTAAATCATTTGCTTTATTTAAAATTTCCTGAGAAAGAGAACTTGAATTGCTTCTTAAATAATTTTGAAGAAGAGCCTTGGCTGTATCAAAATCCTTAAAGCTAATATATAACTCAGCCATCTGGTTATATGCCGCATCTTTTCCAGGTATAAGCCGAATGGCTTCATTAAAACTGTTGAATGCCTCCTCATAATTCTCCTGATATATATATTCTGAAGCCATCAAAAGAATCTCATCATACTTTATCTCATTAAGGCGAGATTCTACCTTACCCATCATATTTTTTAATTTCTCTGACTCAGTTAAAGCCAGCCCATCCTTAATTTCCTCCTCTGCCAAATCATACCTTTTTAAGGCCATATAGGATGTGGCGATTTTAAGGTATGATATATCTAACTTGCTTTTTATCAGTTTTGCCTTTTCATATTCATCGATGGCTTTATTATATTCACCGTTAGAAAAATATGTATCGCCAAAGGAGATTAACTGATAAAAGCCATGGTCTGTCTTTTTACTTGTTATCTCCTCGATTTTTTCTTTAACTGCAATGGTTTTTTCCACTTCATATCTGCTTCTTAATACCTCAAGTGCTTTATCATAATTATGGACTCCGGCATAAGCCTCAGCCAAGCCTATGGACAAAAACTCCTTGTCACCGTAATTCATTGACAAAGCTTTTTGATAGGCTTCCTGTGCTTCTTCAAAGCTTCCGGCATCCAGATATTCCTGTGCCATAACGGTCTGTTCCTCATATCTTTTTCTTGAGATATAAGTATTATATAACAATAAAGCAGCCAGTAGGAATATAAAGGCAGATACAATCATGACCCACCTCTTTTTATTCCAGTGCAATATTCTGTTAATCATTGTTACACCTCCAAAAGCCGGTTCCCCCAAAAAGTGGATAGAATCTTAATCTACTTTTGCATCAAGAAGCGCTTGATAAACCTGGCGCTTAGTAATACCTCTATCCTTAGCAACTGATTTCATTGCTTCCTTTTTCTCTTGCCCCTGATCCATATATATCTTCATATGTTCAGGTATTGTTTTTTCTTCCCACATGCTTTGCTTCTCTATCTCAAGCTCCCTAATGGATTTTCCCTCAATAATAAGAACATATTCACCCTTAGGTTCTATCTTGTCATATGAAACAATCGCATCTGTCAGGCTTGTCCTCCAAACAGTTTCATGTATTTTTGTAAGCTCCCGAACAATAGTAATGGTTCTATCGCCCAATGCTTCATACAGCTCCTTCATTGTCTTCTGCAATCTATGAGGTGCTTCATAAAATACAAGTGTACGGGTGTCATCGGTAAGTTCATCAAGAATTCTAGCTCTTTCTTTTTTATCAGAAGGAAGAAATGCTTCAAAAGAAAACCTTCCTGTAGACAGACCTGATAAAGTCAGACCGGTAATTAGCGCACATGGTCCGGGAAGGGATGTAACCTGAACCGACATATCATAAGCCTGCTTAACCAACTCCTCACCGGGATCAGATATTGCCGGCGTTCCTGCATCCGTAATAAGGGCAATGTCCTTACCGGCAAGCAGCTGCTCAACCAGATACTTCGCTTTTTCAATTTTATTATGCTCATGATAACTCGTCATCGGAGTTTTAATATCGAAATGATTTAACAGCTTCCTACTATGTCTAGTATCCTCGGCAGCAATTAAATCAACCTCATTAAGGGTCTTTATAACCCTAAAGGTAATGTCCTCAAGATTACCGATGGGAGTAGCGCATAAATATAATTTTCCCGACATATTCTCATGCCTTTCCCTTATCCATTCATTTATCTGATAGTATGGTTAACTAATATCCGTAGATTTCAAGGATTTCATCAGTATAGACACCGGGCTCCTTATATACAATCAAGGGCGCCTCCACTATAAGGTTTCTTCCTCCTCCCTTAACACATTCCATAAGCACCATATTCGGTTCCTTATCGATGTATGGATAGACAAATCTCATTCTTTTTGCCTCCAGCTTATACATAGAGCATGTGTTGATGATGTCTACCAATCTAAATGGTCTATGAACCATATAAAACCTTCCATTTGGCCTTAAAACTCTCGCCGTCTCTCGGATAACATCCTCAAGGGTACACAGTATCTCATGTCTGGCAATAGCCTTCCCGCTGTCAGGATTAATAATACCATGACTGTGGTTCATGTAGGGTGGATTACAGGTAACAACATCAAAGGAAGCCATTCCAAATAGCAAAGAGGCCTCCTTGATATCTCCATCCACAATATCAATTTTATCTTCAAGTTCGTTCAGTATAACGCTTCGTCTTGCCATGTCCGCACTACCCTTTTGTATCTCTAAGCCACAAAACCGCTTACCCGGGGTCTTTGCCTCTAGAAGAATGGGTATAATTCCTGTTCCTGTTCCCAGATCCAGAACACTTTCATCTAAAAGCACCTTAGTAAATCCCGATAATAACACCGCATCCATTCCAAAACAAAACTTCTCTGTATCTTGAATGATTCTATAATTATTTCTTTGTAGCTCGTCTATTCGTTCACCGGGCTTTAATAATCCATAAGATATATCCATACTATTCATCGTCCAAAAGGGATTTACCTTCCTTCTTCTCCAAGAGCTCCAGTACCCTTAATTCTTCATCATCAATATTGTTTAATTTGTCCTTTTTCTTCCTAGGCCTAAAATTTAACTCCTCAACCTTATATTCACGAACTTCCTTTTCATCATTTTCCAAAGTAACAATGACTTTCACAAGCTGCTTTAATACGCTGACACTCTGAACCTCTCCCTTAAGATTGTCATTGGTGGTGACATAATCACCCACATCAGGTAGCTTAGCGTTCAATTCCTCGTAAGCCTCTTGCTCATTCTTTAGACAACACATAAGCCGTCCGCAAACTCCAGAAATTTTGGTTGGGTTCAAAGAAAGATTTTGCTCCTTTGCCATCTTGATTGATACCGGTGCAAATTCTGATAAATGAGAATTACAGCAAAGTGTCCTTCCGCAGATTCCAATTCCACCAACAATTTTGGTTTCGTCCCGTACTCCAATCTGCCTAAGTTCGATTCTAGTCTTAAATACAGAAGCCAAATCCTTAACCAATTCTCTAAAATCTATTCTCCCATCGGCTGTAAAATAAAATAAGACCTTATTGTTATCAAATGTATACTCGGAATCTATAAGCTTCATTTCCAGACCATGCTTTTGAATCTTTTCTAGACAAATCTGAAAGGCTTCCTTTTCTTTTTCTTTATTTTTTCTTTCTACCTCGTCATCCTCCGAAGTCGCCTGACGGATTACGGGCTTTAGCGGTTGAATGATTTTATCATCCTCTATCTCTCTGAGTCCCAATACTACATTGCCGTATTCTACTCCTCTTGCAGTTTCAACTATCACATTGTCACCTTGCTTTATATCAAATCCTACCGGGTCAAAGTAATAAATTTTTCCCGCACTTCGAAATCTTACTCCTATAACATTAACCATTGTAATTCTCCTTTATACTAAGTAGCATTAATTCTACAGTAATGTCTAAATTCACATTAGCCTTTAGCTTGGCTTTTGCTTCTTCTATAGCCTTTATTATGTTATCTATCTCATCATAGCTTCTGATTTTCACCTGTTTTTTTATAATCTGATATTCATCTTTAAATAATAATAGATTAGGGTCATTAGTTGCCTTAAGCATTAGAACATCTCTAAACCACAACATCATTAAATCTATATAATCATTAATGGAGGATTTATTCTCTGAAATAGTCTTAATACCTGAAATAACTTCATGAATCTCCATGTCATCGATATATCTAAGTATATGGAAGATATCCTCTTTTTTACTCTCAAAGTCATCTGAAGATGCATATTTTATTGCCTTTCCGACATTTCCTCCGCTAAAATCGGCTGCAATCTCTGCCACATAATCCGGAATCTGGTGTTTCTTCATTAGATATTCCTTTATAAGCTGTCTATCTATAGGCTTTAAATCTAAAACAACACACCGTGATAGAATGGTGGGTAACAGATTCTGAGTACTGCATGCAAGTAAAAGGACTATGGCATACTCAGGAGGCTCCTCAATTGTCTTTAGCAAGGCATTCTGTGCATTTTCAGTCATTTTATCTGCAGAATCTATTATATATATCTTGTATGGACTTTGATATGGCATTACCTGAATATCGGCATTGACCTGCGTTCTGATATCATCCACACCTATGCTGGCTTTTTCGTTGGTTATCCACAGAATGTCAGGATGATTCCCACTGTCGGATTGCTTACAGGACTTACAACTGTTGCAGGGATGACTTCTATTCTCCATACACTGCAATGTCTTTGCAAAGGCAAGAGCAAGAGACTTCTTTCCCATACCTTCTTCTCCATGAAAAATATAGGCATGTGAAATCTTCTCTGCACTTATAGCATTCTGCAGATGTTTAATAATACCTTCATGCCCTATAATTTGAGTAAAATCTTGCATTATCTTCACCATCCTGACCAAAAACCACATATTTGGATGTTGGATTTATTAAGTCAATATATCTATTAATAATCCCCTTATTTCATCAATCTTATTAAGAATCAGCATATGATCCTTTTCATCCTTAATAAGCTCCAGTGCCAGCTCATTAAGCTCTTTGTTAACTAGTTTAATCATGGTGTAAACTCTGTGTCTTCCTTTTCTGTCAAGGAAATTTTCTCTTGTAAACTTATGAGATCTGCTGACAATCTCATTCATAAACACTCTGATTAATTCCCTATAATGCTTCATATCCCGCACATCCATACGCTTACCCAGCTTTTTACCCTGTGCAGATATTTCGTCCAGCATAAAGTGCAGCCTTGCTTGAAGGTTTTGATCCTCAATATGTGATATTAAGGTGAATTTAAAAGAACCATCCGTTTCTTGCACCGGAGGCTTTGGTATTGGTTGATTCACCTGCTGCATCTGATTTACCTTAATATCCATGGGTTCTCCTTTTATTGTTACTATGTAAGCGGGTTAAAAGGTTCAGCTAAGCTGAACCGATGCTTATCGTGATTATATCACAATTCTATTCGGTTTACAGTATATTTTTTATTGGAATGTCCATGTTGGATTTATAATAGCCTTTTAATATCATCAATGATTTCTTGAATGCAGATATTGATGTCAATATTAGAATATCTCTTGCTTATTCCATATCTAGCTATATTTTCTTCTGAAAAGTCCTCATCATCTGCAAGAAATCTTCTGCATAATTCGGCGTATTTGGGCTCCTTCTGTTTTTGTTCTCTGCGAATAGCCCGTATAAGGCGTATACCATCTTCTACCTCAATATATATAGGTATTACCTTATCCTTTCCAAAATAATCTCTTATTTGTCCATAACTATAAAGTGTTCCATGCATAATATAATCATACTTATCAAGATCTATCTGTCCATCGTTGACAGTAAAGTAATGCCACTCTCCGTGAATAGTATTATATGAGCGATGCTCTATTATCTTATTACTTTCTTTCAACTCATTAAGTCTTTCATGGTCTACAAAATAATATTCCACTCCATCAATCTCAGATACTCGAATTGGTCTTGTAGTATACATAATTACAGTTTTTAAATGCAAATCGTTATGCTCTAATAGCCTTTTGTATATCGTATCCTTACCGGTTGCACTCTTTCCGATGATGATAAATATTTTTGACATTGCTCCTTGCCCTTTCTCATGCTAGTCTATCCAGATAATGAAATGTTTTATCTATAGGCCCCTTTTCTTTTTTTCATATTTCTGAAGGTACATTCTTTTATCAGCAACACTTAAGCACTCTTCAAGTGTTGTATTTTCATTAGCTTTAGTAATGCCCCATCCATAACTTATACTAATCTTAAATTCATATGCCAACTCTTTATTAAACCTTTGTATTGCATCATTAAACTTATTAACGAATTGGATGACCTTTTCTTTATCATATTCTACACCGATAACAGAAAACTCATCACCACCCAATCTTATACATATTTCATCATCCTCAGAAGCATTCATCATTGCACTAGCCACAGCCTTAAGAGCAATATCTCCACCGGCATGTCCATAAATATCATTTATATACTTTAGATTATCCATATCAGCGCTAAATACCATTAAATTACTATGATTTTTAATGCATTGATCCAAATATTTTTGTCCAAGCGTATGTAGGGCTCTTCTATTATACAAACCGGTTAACTCATCTTTAATGGAAATATCCTCAAGCTTATAGACCAGTCTATTAAGTTCACTATGAATCTTAATGTTTTCAAGTGCATTACACACATTTGTAAGCCATCCCTGATAGGAGGACTTATATGATTGAAGTTTCTTGAAGCTGATTGCAGTATATCCATAACATTTTTCACGATGATGTAGCATATTAAAATAAAACACCTGGGGCTCATGGTCCAAATAAATTGAAGGTAGCAGCTCTTTGGCTTCAAACTGTACCTTTTGTAGCCACTGTCCATTCTTCATTCCAACTTCCATGGATACTTCTCTATCGCTAAATGGTATTCCGTATTCTTTATCACTTTGATATCTATCCCAGTCCGTGTAGAGACACATATAAAAGGAAGAAAATCCTTCATTTAAGTATGTATATGAAGCCAATCTATTATTAAGGTCATCCAGAGTTGTTACCCCGGTTAAATCAATAGACATATAAGCTGTTTTTGATATGGTTTCGTCTCTATCCTCCAGCTCTTTTATAATATTATTTCTTCTTCTAAATATATCCTTTGCATTTTTCTCCATCTCACATCCACAGGATTCCCGGATATATGTTATGAATTTCAAATAGGATATATCCTCTTGAGGTAGTCCCTTGCTCTGTCTGTGGATCTTATCAACAGCCTCCCTGCCCATATCATATACAGGCATGCCAACTGTTGTTATCGGCGGAATAATATCTTTTGTTACCTCAATATTATCACATCCTGATACGGCTATATCCCTCGGAACCAAAACACCTCTCTGTGCCAGAGCATTGCATACGGCTATCGCCATATAGTCATTTGCACATATAATTGCTTCTGGATATATATTCGGATCAGCTAGCCATTTTTCAACCGCATCGTATGCAGAGAGTTTCCAAAAGTCCCCATATGCAATCCTCTCTTCCTCTATCGGTATCCCATACTCTGTCAGAATTCGCTTATAGGTGTTCAGTCTCTGTATCGAAACCGGATTATCCTCCGGACCGGTGAGAAAGTTAAGCTTGGTAAATTTATGATGATTAATAAAGTGCAGTATTATCTCATCTAAAACAGTATTGTCCTTAATAAGAACATTCTGATATTCCTCAATTTCTTGCCTTACACTAACAACAGGGCATTTGCTATATTTCCTAATATTCTTAATGATTTTAGATCTAAAATCCTTAACCACCATCGTATCTGAAAGCAAAATTATTCCATCTAAATCCTCATATTTGATTATATTTGCTATGTTACTCTCGGCAATTTCATATTTTTGCTCTCCAAAACCTACAAAGTTGGCGAAAATAGCCACATTATATCCAATCTCATATGCTCGTTCACATATTGCTCTACATAATATATCCTGATATTCCTCGTGGGCACTTGTAACAAAAACACCTATTGTTTTATGATTGTTTTCAAGCATGTTTTATCCCCGCCTTTATTCATTTTCCCATCTTAATAAAAAAATATATTATATAATAATAATACACTAAATCTTATGAAAAAAAAAGCCTCAACATAACAATTTAGTATAAGTTGAGGCTAATGCCGTTCTTATTTTGTTGAAGAAGATTATTCTTAGCTATAAATGTTAACTCACTAAGACAAAATCATCCTATCATTTGCAAAACTACCTTTACTGACCACTTCAAACTTCTTTAGCAGATCCGTTACTTCTAATTTACTCTTATCCTCACCGCTTACATCAAAGATGATTTTTCCTTCATACATCATAATTAGGCGGTTTCCATATTGAATGGCTTGTTTCATATTATGAGTTATCATAAGCGTAGTAAGATTATTAGCTGATACTATCTGCTGTGTCAGTTCAAGTACCCTCTCTGCGGTATTAGGATCCAAGGCTGCGGTATGTTCATCTAAAAGCAGAAGCTTTGGCTCTTGCAAGGTTGCCATAAGCAGAGTCAAGGCTTGTCTTTGGCCTCCGGAAAGAAGACCCACTTTTGAGCTCATTCTGGTCTCCAGACCTAACCCAAGGTTGTTTAGCTTCTCCATATATATCTGCTTTTCTTTATTGGTAACTCCCCATTTAAGGCCTCTTGTCTTGCCTCTGCGGTAAGCTAGTGCCAGATTTTCCCCGATCTCCATATTAGCAGCTGTACCCATCATTGGATCTTGAAATACCCTGCCAAGATGTTTTGCTCTTTTATATTCAGGAAGATTGGTTATAGCTTCCCCATCCAGTAAAATGCTACCGGTATCAGGGGGATATACACCAGCTATAAGGTTAAGCAATGTGGATTTTCCCGCTCCATTTCCCCCAATAACCGTAACAAATTCTCCTCTCTTTAAATACAGAGACAAGTCATTAATAACACGTTTTTCATTTACCGTGTTCTGATTAAATGTTTTATTTATTTGATTTAATTTCAGCATTATTTATAAACCTCCTAGTAGATATTAACTTTTTGTAACCTAAAACGGAGGTTTTACCTCCTGGTAGATATTAACTTTTTGTAACCTAAAACGGAGGTTTTACCTCCTGATAGACATTGGCTTTTTTTAACCTAGAACGGAGGTTTTACCTCCTTACGTGTAAATAAAGGCTTGTTCTTTAATAAAGTCGGTATGGATAAGGCTAATGCCACTACAATAGCGGTAAACAACTTCATATCGTTAGTATCCAGCCCCAAGCGAAGAATAAGTGCAATAATAATTCTGTATATCACAGAACCGCACAGAATCGCCAGCATCTTTACCGCAAAGTTCTTTGCTTTAAGAAACAAAACTTCTCCGATAACGATAGAGGCCAGTCCTATAACTATTACACCTTGACCCATGCCTACATCGGCATAGCCCTGTGTCTGTGTTACCAAGGCTCCCGCTAATGCTATTAAGCCATTACTGAATGAAAGTCCGGCTATTTTAGTCATATCGGTGTTGACGCCTTGGGCTCTTACCATTGTATCATTGTTTCCTGTTGCTCTTATACAGCTACCAATTTCCGTTCCAAAAAACCAATAGAGAAAGGCTATGGCTATTAATGAAAATATCAACCCTACAACCAGTATTACTCCGGTTTGAAGAATAATATCCTTAATTCCAAGCTCAGCGGCTGTAGGCAATTTATCTTTTATCATAAATATTAATGATTTACTACCGACAAGTGAGGTGTTAGGCTGTCCCATAATTCTAAGATTGATTGAGTATAAACCAAACATCGTTAATATTCCGGATAGGATAGATGGTATTTTAAGTTTTGTATGCAAAAGCCCGGTGACAGCTCCTGCTGCTAATCCCGATAACAAGGCCACAAATAAACTCAAATAAGGATTCAGGTTTAACCCTACAACAAAAACAGAGCTTATGCTTCCTCCCAAGGCAAAGCTACCCTCACAGGTTAAATCAGCATAATTTAGTATTCTAAAGGTAATAAAGACGCCCAGTGCAAATATCGTCCAGGTTAAGCCCTGAGCAGTAGCTCCAAATATAGACAAGAGTAATTCCATTAAATCAATCCTCTCTTAAATTAATAGTTATATTTTATATGCAAAGCATTGTATTAGCAACGCGAGTGAAAGAACGTAGTTCTTGAACTTCGCTTAAGCTTATAAAAGGAGAGGCCTTTATGCCCCTCCTAACTTGACATGATGAAAGACTAAAATATTATTTCTACTAATAAATTATTCTGAAATAAGCTCTTTGGGTATCTCTATCCCTAGTTGCCTTGCCACATCTTCGTTAACTGTTAGGGAATACTCATCCTCAGGTAGGTATTCGATAGGCATTGTAGCTGTCTGGGCTTTGTCCTTAATTATCCTAACGGCCTGCTCCCCTGTCAACCATCCCAGTTTATAATAATCTATTCCATAAGTTGCAAGACCGCCTTTGCTCACCATGCCCTCTTCACCACAGATTATAGGAATACCATTTGGATTTGCTACCATAGCTACAGTAGGCATTCCGGATGCAATTGTATTATCCGTAGGTGCATAGATTGCATCAATCTTACCGACTAATGACTGAACTACCTGCTCAATTTCATTAGTGTTGGATACTGTTGCTTCCATCACTTCCAAATTTAAATCCTTGGCTGCCTCTTTTGCCATTTCAACCTGGATTTTTGAATTACTTTCACTTGAGCTATAAAGAATCGCTATTTTTTTAGCATCCGGAACAAGCTGTGTTAATAGTTCAATCTGCTTTTTAACCGGAGTAAGGTCCGAAGTACCTGATACATTTCCACCTGGAGCATCATTGGATTCAACCAGATCTGAACCTGCAGGATCCGTTACTGCTGTTACAAGAATCGGAATATCTCTAGTAGCATTGGCAACCGCTTGAGCAGATGGAGTAGCAATTGCTAATATCAAATCACTGCCGTCATTAACAAGCTTGGTTGCTATTGTGTTAAGTGTTGATTGGTCATTCTGAGCATTTTGATAATCAATTTTGATATTCTCACCATCTATGTATCCCGCATCCTCCAAAGCATCTACGAAACCTTGATAGCTGGCATCCAGCGCTTCATGCCTAACCAACTGATTAATACCTATTTTATACAGCGTATCTTTCTTACCACATCCACTAAGTAATCCCCCCGCTAGAGCAAACACAAGCAGCCCTACCAATATCCTCCTGAATTTCATTCCAAATCCTCCTCTAAATATTATATTTTTTTTGTTTCATATAACGGAGGATTTCTCCTCCCTTACCATATTTCTACTTTAACGCATTGGCGCTTTGACGCTTTGACGCTTTTAATGGATAAAGTATACTATGGTTTTGTATGTTCGTCAATACCCAAAATCTCTTCTAGGAATGAAAAAGAAATAAGAGGAAACCATATCAATGATAAACCATGTCTTATATATTAAAAGGCATATGTGTTTTTATGGACAGGAGGTAAAACCTCCGTTCTATGTTATATATTATTTCTACTTTGTTAGGAGGTTTAGTATGGATAATAAGATAAGATTATCATCAGATTTAAATCAAAATATTGAGCTACTAAATCAATATCTGCCTATAAAAAAGAGCTTTGATGTCATAGGTAGGGAATTAATTATTGGGCAAAACACCAAGGCTTACCTAGTTTTTATTGATGGCTTTGCTAAGGATGATATTATGCTTTGGATTCTAGAGGTATTGCAGTCACTTTCAGTGGGTGACTTGACTAATAATGCTATCGAGATTCTGATGAATAAGAAAATAGGTTATATAGAGGTGGAGCGTTCATACGACATAGAGCAGATACGGTCTATGATATTAGCAGGTGCAGTAGGTCTTATTGTGGATGGTCAAGATGAAGGTATTATAATAGATGCTAGAGAATATCCGGTTCGTAGCCCTGAAGAGCCTGAGCTTGAAAAAGTAAGTAGAGGTTCAAGAGATGGTTTGGTAGAAACAATTATATTTAATACCGCGCTAATCAGACGGAGACTTCGAGATCCGAACCTAATCTTCGAGATAACTACCGTAGGAAAACGTTCAAAAACAGATGTTGTAATAGCCTATCTGGATGATTTGGCGGACAAAAAGCTCCTTAATGAAATCCAGAATAAAATAGATAAAATCGATGTGGGTGCTCTTGTCATGGCAGAAAAGACTCTGGAAGAGCTCTTGATTAAAAAACATTGGTACAATCCTCTGCCACAGGTAAAGTTCACCGAGCGGCCTGATGTGGTTGCCGCACACCTTATGGAAGGACATATTGCTATAATAGTAGATACTTCTCCAAGTATAATGCTGCTTCCGGTTACAATGTTTCATTTTACTCAACATGCCGAGGATTACTATCAGAACATCCTGGTTGGAAGCTTCTATAGATGGATACGCTTTCTGGGGATGCTATCTGCTCTATTGCTCCCTCCTCTATGGCTTTTGTTGGTGCAAAACAAAGAGCTGCTACCTGAGTTTCTACGGTTTCTTGGTCCAAATGATGAATACACCCTCCCCTTGTTCGTCCAGCTATTACTATTGGAATTTGGTATGGATCTCCTTCGCCTATCCTCAATCCATACCCCGAATGCGCTTAACACTTCCTTGGGAATCATCGGAGGTCTGATCTTAAGTGATCTGGCAATAAAGGTAGGTTTATTTGTTCCTGAAACTGTTCTATATATAGCACTTGCCGCGGTCGGTACATTTGCAACTCCAAGTTTGGAATTTGCTCTTGCTATCCGTATATTTAGATTGTTACTCTTAATAATGACCGGAGTATTGGGGGTCTGGGGCTTTGCCGGAAGCCTTCTTGTAATAATTCTTATTACATTTACCTCTAGATCCTTTAAAAACGGCAAACGCTATACCTGGCCTCTATTTCCCTTTAGGTGGAAACCTTTAGCACATATACTATTTCGTATGCCGATTCCAAAAATTGGCGAGGATAAAAAAGATAACTAGTATTAAGAAATCTTTTGAAGTAGTCGCTTATAAGCATCTTCTATATCCTCGGTATCTAGAACCGTTTGTTCCATAGGGCACATTCCGTCCCTACTTCTATTCATTATATAGGGCACCTTTTTCTTATATTCAAAAGAAATAAGGTGCTTTTTAAGTACCTCTATGGCATGTTCACTGATTAGATCGGTGTAAATGCTTCCTACTTTACCATATATTAATAGCATAGCCGCTGCCTTTCCGATAACCACATCAGCCAGGTTAGCTCCCTCAAAGAAAGAAGGATCTTCTCTAAGCTTGCCTATAATAGGCATTATTCCTTTAAGATTTGATTTATAAACCTGATTACCCTTAACCGACACACAGGTATAATCCCCATTTATTAAAATTTCCTTTGCGCTGTATTCTAACATAATGTTCTCCTTTAGTTTATGAAATGTTTTAGATTTATCTTATAGTTATTATTATTGTATTGAATGGCATTGTCAACAAAAACCTTTGAACTGAAAAATATATCAAGGTAATTTACCTTATTTTTTTAACTTCTTAGATTAATAGGGTAATATTCA
>SHOH01000299.1 GCA_004294845.1 Anaerolineaceae bacterium | reverse complement strand
AAATGATATGTTTTGTATAAGTGTAAGTAATAAATCCGGAAATTTAGCAAGAAAACTACTTAGAAAGATATATCCATCCTTAACGAATAAGTGGTTCGTTATAGAAAAAAGCGAGTATGTAATGGCTAAGTAGGCGGCAATACCATATCAATATTTGTATTATAACGAAACCATAACAAGCTTAATGAGGAAGCTTAAATGAAAATATACCATTTTGCACTTTTGTTTTTAATATTCTTTCTTGGAGCAATCATAAAGACGGACGCATCCATAGGGAGATTAAAGGAAATAGAAAATGAAAAGCACGATATAGAGGTAAGCCTATCATCGGCCACATCTGATGCGGTAAATTATCTGTCAAAAACAGGATCATATGGTGCAAGGGCCATCAATAAAGAAGAAGTTTTGAATACTTTTTTCACATCACTTTATTCTTCCTTAGGGATAATATCGGATGCATCTGCTCAGGCTGAGATAGAAATATATATACCGGTTATACTTTTGTGTGACGTGGACGGGTATTATGTCTATTACTACGATGAATATAAAGCAGCTGACGGAAACTCATATGCAGAAAGAAGATGGACAGAGAAGAAGCCTTATAGCTATGAGGATGATTATTTTATCTACCGCTTTACCCTTACTGATAGAGTATATCTACATGATAAGAATAACATCTTTAATCAAGGTAAATCCGTTATAGATAATGAGTATAAAGAATTTCAAAACAATCCTGTGTATGCAGATTTTAGAGCAAGGTATGGTGATAGCATCCTGCTTAAAGATGAAGAGTATGAGTTAGTAAGAAAAGGATCTATTATGAATAAGCTAGAGGAAGTTATGGCTTATTATACAAATAAGCATAATATTATTGCTAGCAGACAGGGAATTACATATGCATTTTCATTTCCCGAGGGAAGGCAGGGTGAATGGGCGCAGTATATAGATGATGTAAATATTCTTGTGGTATTCCAGGGGTACCCTTATGGACCTGACAGGAACTATACATATAATAAGGTGGCATCATCCGGGGCTAACATAATAAAAAAGCCAAAGTATTATGTAGAAGAAAAGAGTTGGTATTTTCTAATACATATGCAAGGTTGCGAAAAGATAAGTGAAAGC
>SHOH01000298.1 GCA_004294845.1 Anaerolineaceae bacterium | reverse complement strand
CCTGGTAATAAAATGTCAACATAAAATTAAATATATTTATTTAAGTAAAATATAAAGTAAAATATAATATTTATATTTAAGTCTTAGAGTATTGTATAAGTATTTTTGCTTTATAAAAAATCTGCTTCATATCATTAAACATATAGCTTAAGACTACTCTCTAGCTCATGCTTAATTTTATCTTTAAGATGGGCGGGATTTAATACCTTTGCCCCGTGGCCAAATTGTAAAATCCATCGTATAAGCTCGTCTGTTACGGCTGTATTTCTTATGAAGGTTATTCCATCCTCAGTCTGTACAATTTCATCTGCAAGCTCTGATTCGTATTCCATTATGTATTTGGCTGTTTTATGGTCGAAGGAAATAATTATCTGCTCAACAACATTTCCGGACAGATGAATGAATTTCTTTCTGCTCCGGCTATCTTGATAACCCTCGGGAATCTGAAAGGTATCCTCCAGAGAAGTAAGTGCCTTTATCCGTGAAACCCTGAAATCCCTGATATCATTACGAAGCTCGCAAAAGCCTACCACGCATAAGGCGCCGTCATTTATGGAAAGCTCATATGGATGGATGATGCGAATAGTATCCTCGTCGCTTCCAAAGCTGCGGTATATAATCCTTGCTTTTCTTTTATTCTGTATGGCATCATGGAGCTTTTCTTCTACTTCGGGATTAAGGGAATCGCTTATGTAATCATTAGTATTAATTGTTACCATACCGGTAAAATACTTTATAAATTCACGATTCAAGTTAGTGGTATTATCAAGAAGCTTATGTATTAATTCGTTCGAGGTTCTACCCATGGTCATATATTGGTATGGCTTTAGAAGCTCCAGCATAAAGGCAAGAGATATAAGCTCCGGTGAGGTAAAGGTAATGTCGCTTAGTCGAAACTTGTCTGCGGTATAATATGTTTTATTGTTTCTTTTATCCTCTGATATAAAGCATATACCGGATAGACTGTCAATATCACGCATTATAGTCTTCTTATCAACGATGACATCCCATTTTTCAAGAGACGAATGAATGTCATTTATGGTATAACCCCTTTTGTTTTCTGAAAGCAAAAGCAAGATGAAAATCTGTCTTTCGGTTTGCGCCATATCCTTCATACCAAACCTCCTCT
>SHOH01000018.1:28506-31823 GCA_004294845.1 Anaerolineaceae bacterium | reverse complement strand
AAGCTTTTCTCTGGTGATCCAATCATTTATATAAGCGATTTCCTCAAGAGCCGCTATCTGAATTCCCTGCCTGTTCTCAATAACCCGGACGAATTCAGAGGCTGCACTAAGTGAGTCCATGGTACCGGTATCAAGCCAAGCATAGCCCCTTCCGAGAGTGACCACATTAAGAGAACCGTCCTCAAGATATATTCTGTTGAGATCTGTTATCTCAAGCTCACCTCTGGCTGACGGCTTAATCATTTTGGCGTACTCACACACCCTTTTATCATAAAAATATAGTCCCGTAACACAGTAATTCGACTTAGGGTTCTTGGGCTTTTCCTCTATGGAAATGGCCTTGCCCTGATCATCAAATTCAACTATTCCAAATCTCTGCGGATCCTCCACATAATACCCGAATACCGTTGCACCGTTCTTCCTTGCGACTGCTTCCTTAAGATGCTTAGTCAGTCCGTTACCATAGAAGATATTATCGCCCAGAATCATGGCGCAGGAATCACCGTCAATAAAGCTTTCCCCAATAAGAAAAGCCTGTGCCAAACCATCCGGAGAAGGTTGCACTGCATAGCTTAGGTTGATTCCATAATCAGAACCGTCTCCAAGAAGCTTCTCAAAATTCGGAAGGTCTGTTGGCGTCGATATAATCAGAATATCCTGAATACCCGCCAACATAAGAGTAGACAAAGGATAATAGATCATAGGCTTGTCATATACAGGCAATAGCTGTTTAGACGTAACCATCGTAATTGGATATAATCTTGTACCGGATCCACCGGCTAATATAATTCCCTTCATGTTCGGACTCCTTCTATTTACTTTTTCGGTGCCAGGTACCGTGCCAGGCACACCTTCATTTGGTGCCAGGTACCGCCCATTTATGGAGCATCGTTTTATTCAAGTTTAAGGTCAAAGCCTTGCTCGGTAATAGTAGTAACGATTTTCTGTCGTATAGGATTAACGCTCTTAAGCTTAGTTATAACTTGGTTGCTGAAGCTGTCCACTCTCTGGTTAGCCTGCCTTAAGTCATAGTAAGTCTGCATTATCTCGTCGTATTTTTTAATATTATCACTGTAGTTATCGAAGCAACTATAGCTATTCTCAAACATCCGAAGCTCCATATCCATTCTGGGTTTTAGCTGAGGCTCCTGATTAGGATATCCAAAGCCCAGTCCCAATGCCGGAAATGTCAGCTTAGGAAGATTAAGTGCCTTAATAGTCCTAGAAGGATCATTAAGTATACTGCCAAAATACACAGTTCCTAGACCGATGCTTTCGGCTGCATTTACCACATTTTGAGCCATCAGACATGCATCTGTAAAGCCTTGAAAGAAACGGTCCATATCACTGATACTATCCTCGTGACAGTTCTTCTCCGCTGCAATCTGACCGTTACGGTACTGATCCACTATAAATATCCATAGTTCTGGTACCCTGGTCACATACTCCTGTGTACATATATCCGCCAGTTCCTTCTTTATAGCAGGATCAGTGACTCTGATAATTGAACAAGCCTGCATTCCGTTAGATGAGGCTGTTCTACTTGCCACCTGAATCAACTGCTTGTTTATCTCTTCTGAAATTAAATCCTCTTTAAATTCTCTTATCGTTCGATGTGATAACTGCATTTTAATTGTATCGTTTTGATTTTCCATTTGCCGTCCTCCTTAATGCATCATTCATTATACCATAAAATGTTTTATATGTCAGTATTATAAAAATAGTTACTCAGTATCGCTTCTTGATATATATTAATTGTAATTTAAGTCAAAAAAATTCAGCCCATTATAATCGGCATCATATGCCAATAATAATGGACTGTTTTTTTCGGTACCAGGTACAGTACCTGGTACCGATTCATACCGTAGCTGGCACCGAACCCCATCTATCCCACCATCGGAAATTCAAGCTTCACCTTGAACTGGTCTCCGTCTATCTCTACTTTAAATTTGCCACCACATGCCCAGGTAAAGCTTTCGGCTATGGATAAGCCAAGACCGCTTCCTTCGGTTGTCCTAGATTCGTCACCTCTACTAAACCTTTGAAGAACTTCCTCGGCAGTAAAATCCATATCATATGAGGCTGTGTTCTTTATCGTTACACTTACAATATTATTCTCTGCCACCATGTCTATAAATACCCTAGTGCCCTGCAAAGAATATTTCAATGCATTTCCAATGATGTTCTGGAAGACTCGATACAGCTTCTTTCCATCAGAATAAATGTGTACGGGAACCTCTGATAATAATGTCCTTATTCGAATGTCCGACCTATCAATCTCATCCTCCATATCGCCCAAGGTCTGCTCTATCAGTTTCCTTAGATCAAGCCTCTCCATATCAAGAGTCAGATTGCCGCTTGTGCTCTTAGCAAGATCGAAGAGGTCTGATACGATATTCTTAAGCCTTCCTGATTTGTCGGCTAATATGTTCACATAATCCTTTGCACTCTCAGGCAACTCCTCCTTAGACAGCAAATCCACATAGCTTATTATAGAAGTAAGTGGTGTCTTAAGATCGTGAGAGACATTTGTAATCAGATCCACCTTCATCTGCTCGGATTTAATTTGCTCCTGAAGACTCGATTGAAAGCCCTGATTAATTTCCTCGAAGGTTCTCTTATTCTCACTAAAATACCAGAATATAATAATACTCTCTATGAATACCGGAAATAACCCGACTAAGAAACTTCTTGACGCCATCACAAATACTAATGATAAAAACACCATAGAACCACTGGCCACTGTAAATATGATTTGTCTCCTGTTCAGGGATTTTGTCAGCGGAAAATGTGAGAATCTGCTATCATCAAAAAAGCTTTTTATAAATTTACTAATACCATGAAATATTGCAAAAATCAAGCTGTGCTTTAATAGCTTCTTTGCCTTTATTTTACGTACCATACTTAGAAGGATTAGCCCACATATAATTGAACCTATAACTGTCAATGTCCCTGACAAAATCAGCATTAAATATTCATTCATACCTACAATACCTCTGCTTGAGGAATATCTATATTGCTGAAGGAGATTTACCAATCCATAAAACCACATAGAAAGTGTAAATATCATAATAACAAGCTGAATATCACTATAAATTCTATCCATATAAGGCGTCAAATGCACCTCGTCATCCTCAGGTCTTCTACCCGTTACAATGATTAAATAAATGATATTTACTAAAGCTAATACCGAGAATATTATTATAGCCAATAACATGGGGAGAAAACGTGCTCGCTCTGATTCCCATTGATGCTGCATTTCCCCCATGTATTCCTCTGTAAATACCAGATATATAGTGTACTTATCCATAACATGA
>SHOH01000018.1:25974-28406 GCA_004294845.1 Anaerolineaceae bacterium | reverse complement strand
TAATACCGTTAATGTAAATGCTATAAATTTTAGGGTTTTGCTTCTGCTAAATTTTCTCAATTTTATAACCAATTCCCCACACCACCTTTAAATATTTCGGTTCTTTCGGATTAATTTCGATTTTTTCACGAATGCGTCTGATATGGACCATCACGGTATTTTCAACAGAATAGGCTGTCTCCTGCCATACCCGCTCATATATCTGCTCTGCAGAGAACACACAGCCGGCATTTCGCATAAGAAATTCTAGTATCTTAAACTCCTTAGCTGTCAGCTTAACCGGGTCGCCATCTACAGAAAGCTCTGCTTTTTCGGCATCTAGACACAAGCCTCCTACTATGAGCTTTGACTGCGAATTTGCACTATCCTTATCTCCCAACTGCAAATATCTTCTCAGTTGACTCCTAACCCTTGCTACCAGCTCCTGTGGATTAAATGGTTTAGTAACATAATCGTCCGCTCCCATAGAAAGCCCAAGAATCTTATCGGAGTCCTCTGATTTGGCTGACAAAAGAATAATCGGGATGTTCTTGCTGTCTCTTATCCTCATCATAGTAGACAACCCATCCAGCTTAGGCATCATAATATCCAAAACAATAAGCTGCACCTGATTGGATACCAATGCATCTAATGCTTCCATGCCATTGTATGCCTTAATAACCTCATATCCTTCCCTGACTAGAAGCTTTTCAATAGCTCCGGCTATCTCCCTATCATCATCTGCCACCAAAATCTTCGCAGTGTCCATATGCGATAATCCTCCTTCATATAACCGATATAATAATACTAAAATGTGATTCTTAAGAACGGTTTGATATAAAACTTAAAACTATCTTAACAATGTGATTGAAACATGTCAATTGCATTCGGTGCCAGGCACCGTACCTGGCACCGATTTGGGCGGTACCTGACACCAAAAACAATCACCAATCATCGACACCACTACATTATTTGTGTTATTATAATATAGAATTCACAAATAATAGGTCTATTAGACTATTCATATAACAGGTTAATAAACCATTCACAAAAGGATGATGATTTTGAAGAACGATAACGATTTTTCTAAGGGAAGTGTAATACAAGCAATACTAAAGCTTGCCGCTCCAATGATTTTGGCGCAAATAGTTCATCTGCTTTATAACATTGTAGATAGAATTTATATTGGGATGATGCCCGAAAATGCTACAACTGCTATGACAGGCATTGGATTAACATTGCCTATAGCCTCTATTATTATTGCATTTACCAATCTTTTCGGCGTAGGAGGTGCTCCATTAAGCTCTATCGCCAGGGGAAAAGGAGACAATAAGGAAGCCGAAGCCATTATGGGTAATTCCTTTATTCTCTTAGTCATCTTTGGTTTTCTGCTAACGATACTTGGGCTTATCTTTAAAAATCCTCTACTACGCTTATTCGGAGCAAGCAGCGTGACCTTCCCTTATGCAAATGATTACATTACTATTTATCTTTTGGGAAGCATTTTCGTTATGATCGGTCTTGGCATGAACAGCTTTATAAATGCCCAAGGCTTTGGAAAAATCGGTATGTTGACCGTCGTTATCGGTGCTGTGCTAAATATAATTCTTGATCCTATCTTTATATTTGCATTTGATATGGGTATAAAGGGAGCCGCCATTGCCACTGCTATATCACAACTTGTGTCTTCAGTTTGGATTCTAATATTTCTATGCGGAAAGAAATCAATATTACGACTAAAAATTTGTAATTTCAGACTATTAAAAAGCAGAGTCATTAGGATCGTGTCTCTTGGATTTTCCGGCTTTGTTATGGCAATCACCAACAGTGCAGTCCAGATTATTGGCAATAAAAGCCTGCAATATTATGGCGGAGATCTTTATGTTGGCATTATGACTGTGATCAATTCAATCAGAGAGATTATTACCTTGCCTGTTAGCGGCTTTACAAATGCAACACAGCCTGTAATTAGCTTCAACTATGGTGCTCGGTCATATGATAGAGTGCGTACTTCCATTAAATTTATGTCGGTGGTATGCATTGTTTATACATTAATCGCATGGGGAATCCTCAATGCATTTCCGGAAATATTCATAAAAATATTCAACAGAAATCCCAAATTAATAGAGCTGGGGCTTCCAGCTCTACGAATCTATTTCTTTGGATTTTTTATGATGCCCTTGCAGTTTGCCGGCCAAGCCACATTTGTTGCATTGGGAAAATCAAGACATGCCATCTTCTTTTCCCTGCTTCGAAAAGTCATTATAGTTATCCCGCTAACACTACTTCTTCCGACCATGTTTGGTCTTAGCACTAACGGCGTATTCCTTGCTGAACCTATATCCAACTTCATTGGGGGAATCGCCTGTTATGCCACCATGTTGGCCACCGTAAGACCGGAACTCAAATGATCGGTGCCAGGTACGGTGCCTGGTACCGACTGTTTTGGTGCC
>SHOH01000018.1:19752-25874 GCA_004294845.1 Anaerolineaceae bacterium | reverse complement strand
GGTGCCAGGTACGGTGCCTGGTACCGACTGTTTTGGTGCCTGGCACGGTGCCTGGTACCGAATTAGTTCTCTTTGAAAATATCATTTAGCTTTACATACAGATTATCAAATATCTCTACTTTAATACTACTATTAACATCATAAATATTTGGCATTCTAAATTCACCATCTAATAAAGACACCATAACTTTCTTTGCTACAGGATCAATAATCCAATATTCTCTAACACCATATTCTTTGTAAAGCTTATATTTATCTATGCTGTCGTAATCTTTAGTGGATGGAGACAGAATCTCAACAACCATATCAGGAGCACCATTACAACCCCTATCATCTAACTTTTTTGTATCACAAATCACAGAAATATCGGGTTGAACTATTGTATGCTCCTCCTCAGATAACTTTACCGCAAAAGGAGCTGCATATACCTGACATTTTCCTTTTCTGTCTTTGATATAAGATATAAGGGTATAAGCCAATTCCATTACTATTTCCTGATGTATTCTGCTCGGAGCGGTCATATAAAATAGCTCACCATGAATCAATTCTGCATGCTCACCATCAGGAAGATCATAATATTCCTCCCAAGTGACATGAGGTCTGATATTATATGATTTTGATGTCTCTTTAATCAAGTTATCTGTTCCAAAATTATATAATCCAAAGAGCTCATCGATTGAAACATAGAGTATATGAGCTATTTTTTCAATGGTATTTACATTAGGCTCACGTTCACCCTTTTCATATAGACAATAAGTAGAATTAGAAATATCAAGTTTCTTAGCCATGTCACGTTGTGTAAAACCTCTCACCTTACGAGCCAACTTTAGGTTCCTTGAAAATGCACTCTTTTTTTCCATCTATTCACCCCTTTATAATCCAATGTTTACATTTTGTAAACTTATTATATAAATAAATTTACATATTGTCAATGGTACCAGGTACGGTGCCTGGTACCGAAATCACTTCTCTTCTTCATTTCCTCGATCTGCTCTTTATCAATATTTTCAACATCTTTGCTTTCTACATATTTCTTATATAATTCACTATTATATTGGAAATACACCATAATATCATTCTCATATATAGAGCTGTCTTCATAAATACCCATATAAACCCCGTAACTACTCCATGGATATTTAATCGGACTGTCAACAATACAGGCTTTCACTGGATTAAGATGTATGTATTTGCTTGTCTCCAAAAGATAAGATTCTTTTTCAATTATTTCCGAATAGTATCTATCTTGAAACAAATGCCCTACCGTGTCATACTTTGCATTAAAATATTTTGAGTAATGCCAATTTATACCTTTCATTATCGTCCATATTTCAGTATCAATAGTTGCAATTTGGAGATGAATATGATTTGACATTAAACAATAGCTGTATAACTTAAATGGATGTTTATCTTTAATAAGCCTTAAATATTTTATATACTGCCAGTAATCCGTCTTGTCTAAAAAAATATTTTGCTTATGGTTGCCCCTTGTTACGATATGATATACTGCATTAGGGTACCATTCTCTTCTTTTTCGCGGAATAAGATTTCCTCCTCTCTTTAACAATCTATTTAATTACATAACAAAATGGGATATAAATTAGGATAATTAAGAAATAAGATAATGGATCAAGATATAACTAGAGTCAAAGTGTTAAATAAATTAAGAAGTTAAAATTATCTATATATATAATATAATAACATGTTTTACATATAATGTATATTGTGTAAATATCTGTTTATTTAAAGAAAAATTGTGAATATTGATGAAATGTACCTGGTACCGTGCCAGGTACCGATCGTTTTGGTGCCAGGTACGGTACCTGGCACCATTATAACTATTATGAAATCATTAATTTCTCCAACATAAGAGGTTCAATATATTTGCCATCCTTACAAGCTCTCATATTACCACCGGATATTTCATCGATTAGTGCAATGTGCTTATCCTCACCGATACGTCCAAATTCAAGTTTTATATCGTATAATTCCATACCCTTTTTAGCAAGCTCATCCTTCACCACATTAGATATCTTAACTGTAAGATCTTTAAGTATCGCGTACTCATCTCTTGTAAGGACACCAAGCATATGAAGAGCATCCTCATTTATAGGAGGGTCTTGACGTTCATCATCCTTTAAGGTCACCTCTACAAATGCATCCAAGGGTTGACCTTCCTTCGCATAAAGTCCGTATCTGCGAATGAAACTTCCTACCGCTCTATACCTACAAATCACCTCAAGGCCTTTTCCAAACATTGTCGCTGGTTTCACAGTCATGGTCGCTGCATCTATATCACAATCTATATAATGGGTAGGGATACCCTCTTCTCTTAGCTTCTCAAAGAATAGTTTAGTTAGCTTAAGCCCAGCTCTTCCGGCCCCCTCTATAGTCAATCCAACAGTATTGGCACCGGGATCAAATACACCATCTGCACCTGTTACATCATCCTTAAATTTTAGTAGACAATTGCCATTCTCAAGCATATAAACATCCTTGGTTTTCCCTTTATATACAAGTTTCATAATTAACATCCTTCTTTCTGTGAAATTAGTATATACCTAAAGTTTCATGTATCAAAATTATATTATTTATAAACACTTGTCAATACTATCGTAACCATTTTTTTCTTATAGATAATATAATCACAAATTATAAATGCTCTTTCGGTGTCAGGTACGGTGTCAGGCGTCGACCATAGTCAATGCTTTTTCTTTATCCAAAAAGAAGGGTCTATAATATCCCGTTATACAGGATAAAGGAAGTACATCATTGCTAACCTTAATATTAATTACATTTCTAATATAATTAAGTCTAGCTTCCATTCTCGCCCAAACCATGGGGTACTTATCTCGTATCTCTTTCTTCAATGCATCATCTGCTAATGCAATACCACTTTCGCAGCTTGTTCCACCCATTCCAATGATTGATGGTATGATATCTAGCTGCAATAACATACCGCTTTTCAATATATCTTTCGAACCATTATACACAGGGGATGACATCCACTCATCATCAGAGGTCAAATGCCCGGGATTTAAAAACCAATTATATTTTGCCTTTGGAAAAACATCCTCCACTAAATTATATAATTCTCCACCCTGCATACCTATATGTATCTGCACTAGCCATGCTGCACAAGCGGCAAAATAAGGTTTTGCAAGTAATTCCAGATATTGTTTTTCTTGATCCGGTAGCTCATTTTCGTTTTTAACAACATATCCCGCTCTACTATTAAGGCCACCTTTATATCCGACAGTCAATGACATTCGGTCGCCTACCTTTATTTTTTTATCGCTCGGGTATATATTGGCTTTAATAAACCTTTCACCAGTAGCGCATATTGAAATTACCGATTGTTTTTGTCCATATGACTTATAAGACTGTGCCAGTTCCATTTCACTCATTCCTGGCTGTACACGATTCTGTGCCTCCAAGATATTAATACCTGATAAAGCAGCTCCAAACTCTAAATGAGCTATTTCATTTGCGTTATTTACAGTTCGTACTCCATATTCCGGACTTATAAATAATCCACAGGCATTAATTACAGATGCTTTATCTTCTGCCAATTCCATCAGCCCTTCCATTATATAATACGGAATATCAAATAACTTACTATTATCCAGAGTACTACTGGTAAAATATTTCCATCCAACAACTCCAATTTTTATACCAGCTCTTATTCCAGCCTGCCTCAATGGTTCCTTGATACCATAATCTCCATCCATAGGTTGATTTGGCAATGAAAAATATGGTACATGAATTAGTTCTGCCTCTATTCTTGAATGAGCAGCCATCTTAAGATTTTCATTTCCCAGCAAAAGGTATGCTTTTCCTTTGCGATGAACAACCAGTAATCCCTCCTCAAATCTAGGTAGAAAGCCCGTTAGGTATTCAAAATTAGAACCATGCTCTAGATCACCATAAATTACAAGGGTATCTAGTTCCTTTTCACCCATTAGTGAAAATAGCTTCTCTCTTCTTTCCTCAAACGTCTCATCCTTTAGCATCACAGGCAGCAATGTTTCTTCATTCTCCGGCTGCATAACTTTTTTTAACTCTACTTTAGAACTATTGTAATAATGTTTCATTTTACTCATTCCTTTCGATTCGTTTATTATTAAGTCTTATGGATTGCTGATACCGATAAAATCGTATGCATTTTTGAGTAAAATAAAAGCCATTTCCTATCATAAGGAAGTGGCTTTTATTCTTATTAACAGCTCGTAGGGGAATCGAACCCCTGTTTCCGCCGTGAGAGGGCGGCGTCTTGACCCCTTGACCAACGAGCCACGGAACATTACTTATAATATACTATTCCCTAACAAAAAGCAAGTGCTATTTTAATATTTTTCAAATTGTTTTGCAAATTTACACAACGGTGCCAGGTACGGTACCTGGCACCAAAACATCCCGTACCTGGTACCATATCATTCGGTGCCTGGCACCAACTCGTACAAACGATGCCAGACACCAAGAAAAAGCTACCAAGAAGTACTATGCAATTAATCCAGTAAATCGATCCAGATATTGCTCCATATCTCTACTTGTGGAACTATAAAGCTTATTGTCCATCCCCGATCTGTTTTCTTTCTCTCATATGTTAACTCATGTACTTTTCCATGATTCTTATCTGGAGAAATAAAGTAAACTCCTTTTACAGTTTTATCTACCAATACCTGAAATTCTATATTGTCCCTTTTTTGCGGTTTGTTTTTACCTTTATTCCAAAAATTATCATTTCCGCAAAGATTAATTAGACTGATTAATTCGCGATTTTCACTTTTTCTGATGCTTATCCATAATTTATCTGCATCTCCTGTGACACTCCAACGATCATTAAAGCATCGATACTCCATATTGTCCCATCCCATATGAGTCATGCTTACATCAACTAGGTTTGTATCATAGAATAGCTCCATATACTGAACGATAAAGTCATAATAGCTACGCATTTTCTCACTAGTGGCAACCGCCATAAATGAATGGTCTACATAATATCCCTGTGTTAATACTCCGTTCTCCTCACCGTTAAGTAAATGATAGGCACCATTACTAGTAATTACTGCAGTCAGTATAAATGCTGCATATGCGGCTCGTTCCTGTGTGTCTTCCATAAATGGTTTTAGATATGCAGCCAAAATAACCGGCTTTTTATCCTTACATTCCCTTCTTGCATCACTGATAATCTGTTTAATATGATCATAGCGAGTGTATGGATCCCACACTTCTATGTATATTGCATCCTGTGATGCACAGGCAACAGTATTTACAGGCCAATTACCTACATTGTTAAAAATAAGATGATTATCTTCAGTAATCTTATCCAACCTCTTCTTAGTATCTTCTATTAAGGATGGAAATTCTTCCTCAAGCTTATACAATTTCTCTGACCTATACGAGTATGCACTCTTCGGGAACCCGTAGGTATCCATATGAATTCCATCAAATCCTATCTTTTCAATAGCCTTTGCATATTCCTCGATTATATGGTTTCTCCAAGGACAATTCTTGGCTATATTCATGATAAAGAAGATATCTATAAATACAAACGGATCTCCTGCGCTAGTATAGAATGCCCAATCTTTATGTTGTTCATAGAAATCCCTTGAAGCTGCATAGATCGCCCCGTACCCAATGGATTTCATTCCATATGATTTGCATGCCAGAATCTTATTCTTTACTGTCTGAAGGTTTACCTCTCTTCCCATCATATCTTGATAACTCATTTCTTCAGACACAAGATTATCATGGCGATATGACCAATCATAGTATTGTACATAGTTTATATGAAGCTTTCTCAGATTGCTGACATCAGCGAAATTCTCTCCATCCTCAGTGCTGTAATCGCTTAAAAATCCATAGCGAATTGCCTTATTACATTGAGATACCACATCAAAAGCGGTATAGCACCGATCTATCAACTGATCATTTTGATATACAAGAAGCTCTACACCGTAGCCACCAAAATCTGTATTCATACCAGGGATCTGTATTTCACATGTTTTATTTTTTAGTAATATATTTTTCTCAAAAATAATATTCTGTAAATTATTTATTATTAATTTTGATTGATACTCTGTTGTAGGATGATCATCAAGTTCGGTGCCAGGTACGGT
>SHOH01000018.1:14448-19652 GCA_004294845.1 Anaerolineaceae bacterium | reverse complement strand
GTTTAAAAAATTGATACACCTTTTTCAATCCTCTAACCCTTTAACGCCCCGTCTGTCAGGCCTTTCATCAGATTCTTTTGAAACAGTAAAAATGCGATAATAACAGGAATAATTGCGATAACGGCTGTTGCTGCCATCAGGTTCCATTTTGCTCCGGCAAACTGTTGAAAATATACTGACAAAGCCTGAGGCACATTATGTTTTCTACTATCCTGAAGAAAGAAAACCGCTTGCGAATAGTTATTCCAGATACCGAAACCATTTAATATAACAATTGCTGATATTGATGGTTTTAATAAAGGAAATACTATTCGCCAAAAGGAAGTAAAATATGAACATCCATCGATTATGGCAGATTCCTCAATTTCCTTCGGAATTGTTCTAATGAAACCACTAAACACAAATACACCCTGTGGCAACGCATTTGTCGCACATACCAGGGCCATCCCCCACAGAGTATTGATAGCATTTAGATCAATCATCAATGTATATAAGGGTACGGTATTAATAATTCCCGGTATCATCATGCAACTTAATAAGATTGCAAATATTATTTTGTTAAATTTGTAATTAAATCTTGAAATGGTATATCCGGCCATTGCTGATATGATTATAATAATGGCTAACGCAATAATTGTGATTATGGCTGAGTTAACCATTGCATTACCAATGTTGGATTTTTTCCAGCCCTCAACATAATTCATTACATAAAAATCTGGGATAAACATATTCCCTTCATAGAAAACTCTTTTCGGAGTGTTTAAGGATAAAATTAAAAGGACTACGAAGGGAAGCATGCATAGCAAACAGATAAATATTATAGTGAATTTCCGCATGAGATTTAGCATTTTATTCAATCTGGCTCCCTCCTTATCTAATCCAGTGATTTTACTCTTGTCAGCCACATCGATACTAACACAGGAATGAGAATTATAAAGAACATAATAATTGCTACAGCAGTAGAATAACCTGTTCTCGCCCCATAACTCATCCTCATAATATAAATACTGAGAGTCTCGGTAGCATATCCGGGACCACCACTGGTCAGTGACATTACGATGTCGAAAACTGACAGCGATCCAATGATATTGGTAACCACATTTATGCGAATTGCCGGCATTAACATAGGTAATGTAATATAGAACAATCTCTTTGGAAATGTAGCACCATCCACCTTAGCGGCTTCATATAATTCCTCCGGTATCGCCTGTAATCCTGCTAGGTAAATTACCATTGTCATACCGGCATACTGCCATACATTGACAAGAATTAATACCAGCATAGCTGTCCCATAGCTTCCTAGCCAATTACCAAACCAGGAGCTCTTACCCATCTGTTCAAGAAAATGATAAATGAAACCTCTACCCGGTTGAAGCAATAAATACCAAATATATCCCATAATCAATGGGCTGATAATTGCCGGTAGATAGATTATCATTCGGGCAAGACCTTTACCTTTAAACCTACTATTCATCAACAAAGCATATATTAGGCCAACAAGGTTGAGCAAAGGTGCACTTCCCAGCGCAAATAATACTGTTGTCCTAATATTATTTATAGCTCTTTCGTCACCAAAAAACTGTCTAAAATTATCAAGGCCGATAAAAGAAGCCTTACTCATCCCATCCCAATCTGTTAGGCTCATACCGATTCCCTTTATTAAAGGATATATAAAAAACACAGAGAATAAGGCAAAGGCCGGAAGAGCCATAAATGTATGTAGGCCAATTTTATTTTTTTCCATTCGTTTCCCTCTTTTCCAGACCACTTAATTCATTATAAAAAACTAATGGGGGAGACATCATCATTTGCATAGCATAATAATTATGATGACATTCCCCCATTTTTATAAGGAAATTTTGGATATTAATTCATGCCACTATCCCAAGCATTTTCATAAGCAATTGCAAATTCCTCAGCATTATATTTGCCAGCTAATAATTCCTGTACCATGCGTCCTGCATCATCTCCGGAGAATCCAGCAGGTTTTTCATTAGTAAATCCTATATTTACAGCATTAGCTACGGCATAGCTTACTTCATTCACTATGTTTTCAGGAGCCCAATCAGCATCAACATCCGTAAATGCACTGGGAGCCTTAGAGAGTTCACTATACTTTTTTTGGTTTTCAGCACTGAATAAGAAGTTTAGGAATTCAATAGCTTCTTCCTTGTATTCGGTTGTAGCTGATATGGAATAGCCTGAATCTTCAGCACTTAATACTACGGGACTGGAATTAGGCATATAGGAAGGATAAGGAGCAAAGCCTATCTTATCTTCCATTTCAGGATTGGCTTCCAAGAGACTGGATAATATCCACATACCATTACTTAACATTGCTGCTCTACCATTGACAAAATCCTGTACACAGTTGTCATTTGTTGCTGTTAATACATCCTCGTTAATATAGCCTTTTTGTAATAAGTCAAGCATCTTTCCTGCAAACTGAGCCATAGGTCCATCAGCGGCACCAAAATTCAGCTTTGAATGATCATTATCCAACATTGCCTTCTTTGCTTCAACCGCGCCCAATGTCTGCTTAATATAACCATGCGGTATAAATTCAATCAAATGTCCCAAATGCCAGGCTTCGCTTCCGAAGATAAACCATGGTGTGATATCCGGCCTTTCAGACTTAATGGTTTCGAGATTTTTCTCAAATTCTTCCCAGGTAGTTGCAACATCAAGTCCCAAATCATTGAATAGTTCTTTATTGTAGAAAAATCCTGCCATAGTCATATTCGTTGCAATTCTGTACTGTTTTCCTGTTTTGATATCTGTGCACGCTTCTTTCATAGCAGGTGTAAGTCTATTCCACAAGTCTGACTGATCAGACAGATCCAGGTATTTCCCTTGATCTGCAAATCCCTGTTCATAAGTAGTCATAATATCAGGAGCTTGGTCTGCTGCGAATTTAATCTTGATTATATTACTGGCATCCTTTTGATACTCCTGCTCGACAATGATTCTGTTCTGCGATTGATTAAAATCGTTTATTATTTCATTCATTAAATCAATGGTCTCAATTTTACCGGTAAAAAACTTCAGTCTGACTGTTTCTTTTTTCTCCTCTTTCTTTGTTCCCTGATTTTCCTGACCAATATCAGAACTCGCTTGATTATTTTCTCCTTTGCTACAGCTTGTCAGCATGCCTACTAAAAGCGTGCCAACTAATAAAGCAATAAGAATTTTTTTAAGCTTCATATGTAAATCCCTCCTTATATGATTTTGTATATTAAGCTTAACATCCGTCCTATAAAATATAAATTCCACATTTATTGGGTTTGGGTTCTAGATTTTTTGATATCCCAAATACTTATTGTGAACCGTTCTTGAATTGATTATAATGTAAAAAACAATGAATATAAATAAGCATTTGAAGGGAGATACAAAATGGCAAAAAATATTTTTGGGTCCTTCAAGGATTGGAATTTTAAAAAGAAACTGATATCAATTATTTCTACAATGATAATTCTGATTGTAATATTGATTTCTTCCTTAAATTTCTTATTTTATTCACGCAATTATACAAAACAAACAGTTAATCAGACGCAGCAGATTATTGAACAGGTTCGTATAAATGTGGACTCTTACTTGGATGAATTATTTAGATTGAACCTATCTCCTTATTATAACGATAATATAATGGAACTGCTTGAGGATGAATACATAACAAAGTCCTCTGATTTGGCCCAAAGAAGAATCATAGAGAATTTTCTTGCTTCTGTTATGACTCTACCGCGAAGTGAAATTCTTCGTGTTTATATACTTACAGACAACAATCTATATTCCTATATAAGGACACCCTATGATATGGAGGACTATGAGAATTACAGGGATTCTTCTTGGTATCAAACAGCTAAGGAATCCCCGGATGCCGTATTTATACCAATCCATTCAGAAAAAGTATTCGGTGAAAAAAAGACACAAATTTTCTCGATTGCTAAGAGAATCCGCAGTAAGGAGGATAATTCAAAGGTTCTGGCGGTTATTAAGGTGGATGCAAATTATGATGGCATCAAGTCCATCTGCGATCAAGTGCAGTTAAGGGATACCGGATCACTATTTATTGTAGATAATAACCTTAATGTTGTATATCAGAATAATAAGCTGAATCGTAAAGATATATTAAACCAGATTAATATAGAGAATTATGATGGAGACGGTGATTTTACAGAAATGATTGATTCTCAGAAATATATTGTAAATATTGCCTCCATTCAAAACTCCGAATTAAAAGTGATTGCGATTAATTCATATTTAGAATTGAATAAGGATTCTATTGTTATTCGTAATACTACAATTATTCTAGCTCTTCTTGGAACATTATTCGCAGTCTTATTTCTGCTTGTATTTGTACAGAACTTCTTTAAACCACTATTTGCCATAATCCATTCCATGAAACAGGTTCAGCATGGAGAATTAAATGTACAGGTTGAGGTAAAAAACAAGGATGAAATCGGATATCTGGCAAGATCCTTTAATAAAATGATTCGAAGAATTAAAGAGACATTAGAAAAAAACACTCAATTAGTAAAGGAAGTATATGAAACGAAATATCTGCAAAAAGAAGCACAATACAATAACCTGTGTGCACAAATCAAACCACACTTCCTATATAACACATTAAATACTATTAGTCTATTAATAAAATGCAATGATACTGAAGGGGCGATTGACAGTATTGAAAAGCTATCCTATTTCCTTCGGGGCATAATGAATTCAGATAAAAACATAACACTAAAAGACGAATTAGAGATTGTAGACTCCTATCTTGGTATACTTAAAGCAAGGTACCACGATAACTTAACCTACGAGATTACTATTTCACAGGATTATTTTGATTATATTATACCGGCACTTACCATTCAGCCTTTGGTTGAAAATGCAATTATTCATGGATGTGAAATAAAACGTGGAAAATCTGAAATTAAGATTTTTAGTTCTAAAGATGAAGATTATTTGTATATACATTTAGTCGATAATGGGATTGGCATAGAAAAAGAGATGTTAGATAGGTTGAACAAAGAACTTTCCCAAAGTGTATCACTGGATGAAGTCCCAAAGTTAAATACTGATATTACAGAGAGTATAGGACTAATTAATGTTAATAAACGTATTAAGCTTAAATTTGGAGATTCTTATGGAGTAACTTTATACTCTTCCCCGAAGAAAGGAACACATGTCCAATTGAGATTACCATT
>SHOH01000018.1:7986-14348 GCA_004294845.1 Anaerolineaceae bacterium | reverse complement strand
TGAACTCATATAAAATTAAGAATATCATTTATGATAAGAAAGGAGGACTCTATGTATCATACACTGATAGTTGATGATGAACCATTAATGAGAAAATATCTGGGTGAAAATTTATCTAAGATTTTTCCTGATTTCCAAGTAACTGGAATTGCCTGTGATGGATTAGAGGCAGTAGAACTAATCAAAAAACAACACTTTGATTTAGTAATATCAGATATTCGGATGCCTGAAATGGATGGAATTAATTTGGCAAAATATATTTTTGATGCGGGACTTAGGACTAAGGTAGCGATTATATCCGGATACAATGAATTTGAATATGCACGCCTTGCAATTAAATACAATGTGTCTGATTATTTATTAAAGCCTTTAAGCGATTCGCAAATTCGTGAGACCCTTGTAAAAATTAAATCTGAGCTTGATGAGGATGTTCTGCGCAATCACATACAGTCCCCTACCCTTTATGAGAATGCTTCTGAAACGGACTTGAAATTATCCCTATTGTCCGCAATTATTAACAGAGAAAACACAGTGATTCAAAATTTATATAATTTAATAGAAAAAAATAACATAAGCTTTACAGGCTCATTTTCTACTTTACTTATCCTTTCCATTGATGATTTGTATCTGCTCCTAAATGAAAAGACCGTTTCAGAAAATACCTCCTATAGCCTCAGGCTATATCAGCATTGTGTATCTTACTGCATACCCAATAACCTGACAGCTGTTAAGGATGACTATGGAAATACTGTAATTCTCATAAACGCAGATTCAGAAGAAGAACTTTCTGCTCTTGTTAATAATACCTATTCGAGAATTAAAAAAGAATGGCCTTTCGAACAAATCAAACTGATTGCTTCATATGGAAATATAGTAAAGGATATGCTGAACCTTGCTACATCCTACGATTTGGCTATGCAATCCTCAGCCTTAGTGCTAAAAAATGAAACTTCACCCATATCCTCATCCTACTATATCAGCCAGAGCCGTTTTATACATGAACTAACTACAATATGTGATTCACTTGCTTCTAATTACATCGCAAAAAATTGGAACAAAGCCATCTCCGATTTATATTTGTATGTGAAGCTATTTTCTGACCCAATAACAATAGCTAGGTTCTTAAGGTTTGGTACTTACTTGATTCGCTTCCTTGCCCGAAAATGTAATATTAAATCCGATCAAATGATTTTTGCCTTTCAAGTATTAACCGATCATATTGATGAGTGGATTAACATACCTTATCATGATACTGATACCGCACAAGAAATTCTATTAAGAGTATATAAAGCATTGGACCAAGAAGATAGCTTTCGCATAGTACCGGAAACCACCCATATTACCGAAAGTGCTAAAGAATATATTTGTACCCATTATCAGGAACAAATCAGCCTTTCTCAGGTAGCAGAACACCTAAATGTAACACCCAGTTATCTTAGTGACTTATTTCATAAAAATATAGGAGAACCCTATACCAAGTTCATTACCAGAATACGAATGGAGCAAGCCGCTTTAATGCTTAAGATCAATCCCAATGAAAAAATCTATAATATTGCCAGCAAAACAGGCTTTGTCAGCGCTAAACATTTCAATTCTGTGTTTAAAAAATACTATGGGGTAACACCAACAGAATACATTTCAAAATAATCCGGTGCCTGGCACGGTGCCTGGCACCAAAACAGTCGGTGCCAGGTACGGTACCTGGCACCGTACCTGACACCGAATCAACCGACCACTTACAAGAAATCCAGCAGCGACATCTGGTTGGACTGGGGAAGGTCTCCCAAGAGACCCAGCCTTGCCATGTTATCTACTACAGTAGAACTTACTTTGCAACGTATCTTAAAATCATCTCGTGATAGGAATTTTCCTTTCTTTGAAGCTTCGACCACTCCATTGGCTGCCATTTCTCCCATTCCATCTAAGGAGCTTAGTGATGGCATAAGCTTATCATCGACAATTTGGAATCTGTGGGTTTGTGCACTATATATGTCTAAGGGGGTAAAGGTGATTCCCCTAGCATACATCTCCTGCACTATACGCATATCACGATATGTATCCTGCTCCTTCTTGGTTAATGTACTCATTCTACGCTTGTAGTCTGCCATTACATTTTCCAGATGAGCTCTTCCTTGGCACATCAACTCATAGTTAAAGGCTGATGCACGGATTGAAAAATATGCCCCGTAGTAAGCAAGAGGATAATATATCTTAAAGTAGGCGATTCGAAAAGCCATCATAACATAAGCAGCCGCATGTGCCTTGGGGAACATATACTTAATCTGCTTACATGAACGGATATACCATTCCGGCACATTCGCCTCCAGCATAGCCTCCTCCCATTCAGGAAGAAGGCCCCTACCCCTGCGAACACTCTCCATAATCTTAAAGGAAAGTCCGGGCTCTACCCCGGTATTAATTAGATAAGTCATAATATCATCACGGGTACATATACAGGTGGACAGCGTACAGGTTCCTTCTTTTATCAGGGTCTGAGCATTTCCCAGCCACACATCTGTACCGTGGCTTAAGCCCGATATGCGGACCAAATCTGAAAATGTCTTCGGCTTTGCTTCCTTAACCATCTGCATTACAAAATCAGTTCCGAACTCAGGAACACCAAGACACCCCAACTCGCATCCGTCAATATCTTTTGGGCTAATGCCCAGTGCACTTGTATCATGGAAGAGGGATAATACCTTTTCTTCATCAAATGGTATCTTCTTGGCATCAAGCCCTGTGATATCCTCTAGCATTCTAATCATGGTGGGATCATCATGGCCAAGAATGTCAAGTTTTAGCAGGTTATGGTCTATGGAATGATAATCAAAATGCGTGGTAATTATCTTCGATTTCATATCATTTGCAGGCCTTTGCACCGGTGTAAATGAATAGATATTCTCTCCATGGGGCAGAACAACTATGCCGCCGGGATGCTGGCCGGTTGTTCTCCTAACACCTACCAAGCCTTCAATCAATCTGTCTATTTCAACATTTCGTTTGTGTATGCCTCTTTCCTCATAATAATTCTTTACAAAACCAAATGCTGTCTTATCAGCTAAGGTACCGATGGTTCCGGCACGAAATGTATGGCCTTCTCCAAATATAACCTCTGTATAATCATGCGCCTTACTCTGGTACTCACCGGAAAAGTTAAGGTCAATATCCGGCTCCTTATCTCCGTCAAAGCCTAAAAAAGTCTCAAAGGGTATATCATGTCCATCCTTTTCAAGGGACACCCCACATACAGGACAAGTCTTATCAGGCATGTCACAACCCGAGCTTCCGGCAAACTTCTTTACGTCCTCTGAATCGAATTCACTATAATGGCAGCTACTACAGTAATAATGAGGTGCTAAAGGATTAACCTCAGTAATTCCTGCCAATGTAGCTACAAATGAAGATCCAACAGAACCACGGGAGCCTACCAGATATCCGTCCTCATTTGATTTCCACACAAGCTTCTGCGCAATAATATACATAACCGCAAAGCCATTCGATATTATGGAGTCAAGCTCGTGCTCCAACCTTACTTTAACCTGAGCCGGTAGCACTTCACCATACAGCGCGTGGGCTTTCTCGTAGCATATATTTCTTAGGTTTTCATCTGAATTGGGAAGTACAGGTGGACATTTGTCCGGTCGTACGGGTGAAATCTTTTCTATCTGATCACTGACCCAGTTGGTGTTGGTGATAACCACCTCTTCGGCCTTGTCTCTTCCCAAATAAGCAAATTCCTCAAGCATTTCTTCGGTGGTACGAAAATAAAGCGGAGCCTGCATATCCGCATCCTTGTATTTTAGGCCAGCCTGTATTATCCTTCTATAGACCTCATCCTCAGGCTCAAGAAAATGCACGTCGCAGGTGGCTACCACAGGCTTGTTATACTCTGTACCCAAATCAACAATCCTTTGGTTAATCTTTTTAAGATCCTCTTTGGAATTAATGTTCCTATAATCACTTCCCTCGCTGAGTATTAAAAATTCATTATTATCAATCGGCTGAATCTCAAGGTAATCGTAAAAGTTAACCAACCTTTCAATCTGTTCCTCTGATTGATCAGATAATATCGCCCGGTACACTTCTCCCGCTTCACAGGCAGAACCGACCAATATACCCTCTCTGCATTCCATAAGTAAGCTCTTTGGTATCTTTGGTCTCTTATTAAAATATTCAATATGGGACATGGAAACCATCTTATAAAGGTTAATTCGCCCTGTATCATTCTTTGCAAGCAAAATAGCATGCGAAGTCGGAAGCTTGCTGATTGCTTCTGCCGATAATCGTCCAAGCTTATCGATTTCGTCTACATTTAAAATATCCTTTTCCAAAAGCATAGATATCAGTTTTTCAAATATCTCAGCTGTAGCTTCGGCGTCATCCACGGCTCTATGATGGTTCTCCAAGGACACTCCCAAAGCCTTTGCCACGCTGTTAAGCCTGTATCTGCTAAGATTCGGAAGCAATATTCGTGATAATCCCACTGTATCTATATATGTAAATTCACTTGCCAGACCAAGAGTCTGAGCATTTTGAATTATAAAGCCCATGTCAAATGATGCATTATGAGCCACCAGCACAGAGCCTGTGCAAAATTCCAAGAATTCTATTAGTGCATCTTCAATCAATGGAGCATCCACTACCATTTCATCATTAATGGATGTCAACTGCGTAATGTTATAGGGTATCGGAATCTGAGGATTTACAAAAGTTGAGAATCTGTCGCTTATCTCACCCTTTGATATTTTGACAGCTCCTATTTCAATTATCCTGTCATTTATCTTAGAAAACCCAGTTGTTTCGATGTCAAATACCACAAAATCATCATCCGTTAGACTTTGTCCTCTGCCGTTAGTTACGACCTCCTTAATATCATCAACCAGATAAGCTTCCATACCAAATATTACTTTAAACTTTTCTGCTCTGGCCTTCTCCACCGGGTCTGAAAAACTCTTTGGATTTATAGCATGAGCAGCAAGCGGAAATGATTGTACAACTCCATGGTCTGTTATGGCGACTGCCGAATGTCCCCACTCAAATGCGCGGCGAACCAACTTCTGTACATCCACAACCGCATCCATATCACTCATCATTGTATGGGCATGAAGTTCCACACGTTTTAGGGGTGCCCTGTCATATCGCTTGGCTGTAAAATCCTCAATAACCTTAATACCCACCACAGATCCTATGGTAATATCTCTTTCATAAGAATCTGCCATAGCTATTCCTTTAAGCGTATAGAAAGAGCCTTCATTCAGGCTATCTAGTATATCATCAACCTCTATAGTCTTAGAATATATCTTTACCTTTATGGAATCGGTAAAGTCAGTAAGTACAAATGTTATCAGGCTTTTCTCGTTACCAATCGGTCTGCTTTCAAGCTTGCGTACCTTACCCCGAATAACCACCTCTCCTATTTCACCGATAATATCACTGATAGGTATTAAGTTACCTTCAAAATTCTTACCATATATAACTGAAGGATCCTTTGGAAGTCTACGGAATTTGCTTTTACTCTTATCATAGGCTGATTGCCTACCGCTTGTCTTACTGTCCTTGCCATTAGTGGAACCACTTGTCTTATCTGTTTGTGGGTTACCATTCTGTCCGACCTCGTCATATCCTGCACCATTTGGGCTTACACCATTACCATTGAATCCATATGTATCTGCACCATTAAAATCTACTTCATTATTTCCTGTGCCATTATTCTCTATACCATTATTATCTATTCCATTACTCTCTATGCCAATTGCACTCTCGCTGTAGAAGTCATATTGAGGCGCTTCATATTCTTCATCCTGATTGTCATCATCATCCTCGTCCGGTCTTAAGAAAGCAGGAAGTCTGATTTTTCTTTTCTCCTTAGCTTTTATATATTCAAATTTAACTGTTATATCATAGCCAAATCTATCCTTGAATAGCTCTACCAGATAGTCCTTTAACTTATCAAACTTATCCTTGGCTACACAATTCTCCTTAGACCTAATTAAGATTGTATCTCCCTCAATCTTTGTCTCTGCTTGAGTCAGTAGATGATAAGTCACAATGCTTATATCCTTTAGCTCTTCTAGTATACTGTCCCGGTATACCGACAGTAAATTCACAAGTTCATACTTATCCGCAAGCTCAAAATACGGTGCAATATATGCTTTGTTACCGGTATGTAAAAAGAGCTGCTTATTAAGCAGATCTTCCATCTTTTTTATATTAGCTCTACGAATCAATACCTTACTCTTGATATGAATCATAAGTGTATTATTTTGTTTGGACGCAACAACCCTTACAACTTCGGTATCATTGTAAAGGCTTCTTAATTCATTATCACAAGTAACTTGCTCAAATGCTTCAAAAAATAACAT
>SHOH01000018.1:4966-7886 GCA_004294845.1 Anaerolineaceae bacterium | reverse complement strand
GCACACCGTATAATATCACAGCCTGCTTTTTCAAGCCTCTTAATCTGCTCTACGGTCTTCTCAATATCCTCGGTTTTTGTATTTGTCATGGACTGGATAAGTATCGGATTGCCTCCTCCGATTACTCTATCTCCAATCCTTATTTCCTTTGTATTATCTCTATACATAAAAACACCTCTCAATTCGGTACCAGGTACGTTCTACTTTGGTACCAGGTACGGTACCAGGTACGTTCTACTTAAAACAACTTCCTAATATCATTATACAGCACCACGACCATTAATATCATGAGTAGGGCTAGGCCAACGAAATGAACCATTGCTTCTTTTTCCTTTGGTATTGGCTTTCTTCTTATGGCTTCTATTATGAGAAATACCAATCTTCCACCGTCAAGTGCCGGGAAAGGAAGAAGGTTCATGACACCAAGATTAGCACTAAGCAGGGTCGCAAAGTTTGCAAGATTTAGCAGAACGATTCCTGCTCCTTCTTTTTCTGTCTGGTCTACAATATTACCCACGGCAGATACAATTCCGACCGGGCCGCTTATTTGATCGATATCTGCTTTACCTGATACCAGATATTTGATGCTTTGTATGGTGTAGCTTATGTTGTATTTCACCTCAAAAAAGCTGTTTTTAACCGCTTCAATTGGTGAGACCTTATCCCTGTAGACATTATAAAATCGTCCCAGCTCATAATTATTCTCAACTAATCTGGGTTCAATTCGGACAGTCCTTTCCTCTCCGTCATGTCGGTAGCTTATATCAAGTGCATTTTCTGTCAGAGGATTTGCGTCAAAATAATCCGCCATATCCTTCCCTGTTACTATAGGCGTACCGTTAATTTTGGTTACCACATCTCCCGCTACTATGCCGGCTTCATAAAAGGGAAAGCCCATTTCAAGTGCGAGAAGCTCTGCTTCCGGGGTTTCATTACTATATTGAATTCCTAATTTATAAAATGACGGTCTAGGCTTTGGGTATACGGTAGTCTTGTGAGTTTTATTGTCTCTCTCATAGGTAATATCGATAGGCGCACCGGTTACCGGATTAAAGAAGAAATTCAGTTCAATCTCTCTGCCAAAATGTATACTCTTACCGTTTATACTCTTTATCCTGTCTCCTTCTCTAATACCGGCTTCATATACGGCAGATTCCTCATTTATAGTTATAACATCAGGGTAATCCACGCCCACCGCTCCGATGACAACCACTGCTAATACAAAGGCAAGTACAAAATTAAAGAAAGCACCGGCAAATATAACGGAAAATCTTGCCCATACTCCCTTCTTGTGAAATGCCCCTTCATCCTCTATGTCCTCATCCTCACCAAGCATCATACAGGATCCCCCTATAGGTAGAATCTTTAGAGAGTACCTGGTACCATTTTTAACAAAGCTCGCAAGCCTCGGACCCATCCCCAGGGAGAATTCCGTAACGGTAATACCATTCTTCTTGGCAAGAAGAAAATGTCCCAGTTCATGTATAAATATGATGATTCCTAAAAGCAATATAGCAATAAATATATTCATAAGCATTGTCCTTTCAAATTTCTATAATCAAGTAACTGCTAATTAGGCGTGATCTAGTATCAAATGATAACTAGATTATCCTATTAAAAAGCACTTACTTTCCGGATTTTACGATTCCTTCTATAAAATCATATGTCTCTTGTTCGGTCTTAAGAATTTCATTTAGGGAAGGATCAGCGATTATTCTATGACTATCCATAGCTTCTTCTATCAGTCTAGGAATATCCATAAAACCTATTTTCCCATCTAAAAATCTTGCTACAGCCCATTCATTTGCAGCATTAAAAACAGTCGGCATGCTTCCTCCAAGCCGTCCGGCTTCTAAGCCGAGCTTAAGTCCGTAAAATGTATCCATATCTGGTTCTTCAAATGTGAGTTGTTTTACTTTTATAAAATCTACCCGTTCTCCCAGCTTCATATTCATCCTTTCAGGATAAAAAAGTGCATATTGAATAGGAAGCCTCATATCGGGAAGTCCTAGCTGTGCTATAACACTGCCGTCCACATATTCTACCATTGAGTGAATTATACTCTGTGGGTGTACAAGAACCTGTATCCTGTCTACTCCTAGACCAAATAGCCATACAGCTTCCATTACTTCCAATGCCTTATTAACCAGAGTCGCGGAATCAATCGTTATCTTTGGTCCCATCAACCAATTCGGATGCTTTAGTGCATCTTTTGCAGTGACATGTGCAAGAGATGATCTTTTAAGACCACGAAAGGGTCCGCCCGATGCTGTTAACAAAATCTTGTAAGCTTTTTTCCAATCCTCACCATTTAGGGATTGAAATATTGCGGAATGCTCGCTATCTACAGGTAATAATACAACATTCTTTTCCTTACATAAGGGCATTATAATATGCCCTGCTGTCACCAAGGTCTCCTTGTTGGCCAGGGCTATGTTCTTTCCTGCTTTTATAGCTTCGATAGTCGGCAATATTCCGATCATGCCAACCAAGGCAGCCACCACTGTATCTGTAGAATCTTCAGTGGCACAGGCTATTATTCCGTCCATTCCGCTTTCGACACGAACAGATAGGTCTTTTATATTATCTCTAAGTAGCTTTGCCTTGTCTTCATCATAGACACAGACAAGCTTTGGCATAAACTCTCTTATCTGTTTTTCCAAAAGCGTGGTATTGGAATGGGCTACAAGAGCAGTTATTTCTATTTCATTCTTATGCTCCCTTGCAATCTCAAGAGTCTGCATTCCTATAGAGCCAGTGGAACCCAGTATTGCAATCTTCTTCATGATGTCCTCCGGGTAAATGTCTTTTTAATAAACAATACATGTTATCAATGATTTATCACTAACCTTATATATTTTTCATTAAATATCAATCAATCCTATCATACTATTATGTTCATTCTGTGATTTGTTTCATT
>SHOH01000018.1:0-4866 GCA_004294845.1 Anaerolineaceae bacterium | reverse complement strand
TAAAAAAATACCGCCAAATAATATACAATCGGTGCCGTAAATATTATACTATCAAACCTATCAAGAATTCCACCATGACCTGGAATTAATCTGCCATAATCCTTTATGTCATAATTTCTTTTGATTGCCGATGCCGCCAAGTCACCGAATTGTGATATCACACTGGCTGAAGCACCTATAACTGCAAATAATAAACGAGGATTTGTTATTCCGATTATTTTATAGCCTGTAATCAAGGCATATATATATCCGAGCAGGGCAGCACCGATTACTCCACCGATACAGCCTTCTAGAGACTTTTTTGGGCTTAGCTTTGGTGCTATCTTATGCTTTCCAAGAAGCATCCCTACCGCATATGCAAAGGTATCCGAGCCCCAGGCTCCAATAAATATCATCCATATTAGAACAGCTCCATCCTCAAGAATAGCCAGCTTGTATATATATGACAGCATTATGCTCACATAGAATAAACCAAAAAACGCCGTTACTACCTGCTCAATTCGATATCTAGGATAGGCTATTACGTATACAACCATTAGCATTAATAAAAAGCCAATGAACAGTAGCAAGAGGTATTTATCTAGATTAAAATATATTAGAAAATAATAGCTAACAGCTGCAAGATAACCAATTATTCCCAAAATGGCTTTTTCTATCTTCATTACCTTATATAGCTCTGTCATACCTACTAATGAAATGACAAGAACTGTGCCAAAGAGCACATTGTCTCCCAGTACTATAACTGTTATGGCAATAGCCAACAGGATAATACCACTGATTAATCTTGTCTTAAACATAATCTACCCCCATATGGATTTTGTTATGAAACACCGCCGAACTTTCGATTTCTTTCCGAGTAATACTCAACAGCTTTTAATAATTCTTCTTTATTAAAATCAGGCCACAATACATCTGTAAAGTAAAATTCAGTATATGCTTGTTGCCATAATAAGAAATTTGACAACCGATACTCACCACTGGTACGTATCATTAAATCCGGATCCGGAATATCTTTAGTATCTAGATACTGTATAAATAGTCCATCATTTATATCATTAACTGCAAGCCTATCTTCTAACAAATCCATAGATAGGGCTTTAACTGCACGAATTATCTCATCCCTGCTTCCATAATTAATAGCCACCTGTAAATTCAAGCCGGTATTATTCTTGGAAGCTTCTTCAAGCGCATCGATCTTTTCTCTGAGAGAATCTGAAAGACCTGACTTGTCACCTATAATCCTGACACGTATATTGTTCTTTTCACTGGTCTTAATGCTGGTGTCAAGATAGTTATTCAAAAGTTTCATCAAAGCATCTACCTCGTCCTTGGACCTTTTCCAGTTCTCAGTGGAAAATGCATAGACAGTTAGATACTTAATTCCAATATGATAAGCATCCTCACAGATCTTTTCGACCACTTTAGAGCCCTGTGAATGCCCATAGTTTCGTGGCATCATGCGTTTCTTAGCCCATCTTCCATTTCCATCTAGAATAATGGCAACATGATTTGGTATGTTAAGTTTCTTTTCACTCATAATTATCCTCATTCCTGCGCATCCGAGAGCACAGGTTATTCGCTAACAAAGAGGTGTCCCAAAAGGGTAAAATGCAATACTTTTGTGGACACCCCAATCTACATCATGTTTTTTACATTTAACAAATAAGTAATTTACACGGTGAGAATTTCTTTTGATTTTTCTTCCATAATTGCATCTATCTCTGCAACGTAGGTGTCGGTCAGCTCTTGACACTCATTTTCAAGAAGCTTTTGTTCATCTTCTGAAATCTCACTTGCTTTTTCCATCTTTTTAAAAGAGTCATTAGCATCTCTGCGGATATTCCGGATTGCCACTTTGGCATTCTCAGCCTTCTTCTTAATATCCTTAACCAACTCTTTTCTTCTTTCCTCGGTAAGCTCCGGGAATACGAGACGAATAACCCTGCCATCATTACTGGGAGTCAGACCAAGATCGGAAGCCATAATTACCTTTTCAATCTCTTTAATCATTTTACTCTCCCAAGGCTGAATCTGGATTATCCTGGCTTCGGGAACAGAGATATTGGCTACTGCCTGCAGAGACGATAGCTGCCCATAATAATCCACCCTTAGCCTATCTAAAAGATGAGGGTTGGCCCTTCCGGCGCGTATTGTTGCATACTCTTCTTTCAGATTGTCGATTGATTTACTCATTCTTTCATTATATTGATCCAGTCTTGCATCCATTACTTCTTCCCTCCTATATCATTACCTTGTTTTTAGTTATCATTTTGCTATTATACTGTCATTATTGTTCCCTGAGATTTACCGGAAGCTGCATTAATGATGCTGTCCTCTTCAGATAAGCCAAATAGCAGCATAGGCATCTTATTATCGATTCCTAAGCAGGCAGCCGTTAAATCAACGACACCAAGCTTCTTATTCAGTACCTCTTGAATGGATATTACATCATATTTTTTTGCATTTGGATTTATCTTGGGATCACAGTCATAGACCCCGTCGATAGCTCTTGCCATCAGGATAATATCACAATCAAGCTCTACAGCCCTTAGCACGGTAGCAGTGTCTGTAGAAAAGAAGGGATGTCCCGTTCCTCCGGCTAAAAATGCCACTCCGCCGCTCTTCATTAGGCTAAGCGCATCATCCTTGGAAAATAGATGTGTCATAGAGCCACATGAAAATGGTGTATATACCTTGGTATCAATTCCCATATAGCGAAAAATCTCAGACACATAGATACAGTTCATGACAGTCGCAAGCATACCAATTTGGTCTGCCTTGGTTCTGTCTATAGTTTCGCTGCTTCTGCCTCTCCAGAAATTGCCCCCACCTATTACAATACTTACTTGCATACCTTTATCTACAAGTGTCTTTACCTGTCTTGCAGCGTCAATACATGTAGCTTCATCAAAGCCAGTTTTTTGTTCTCCGGCCAATGCCTCACCTGATAGCTTTAATAAAACCCGGTTGTACTCTTTCATTCTTTATGCCTCCATATTCTTCCTCATGTCAAGTATGCTTTGCTATATCAAATATGCTTTGCTATACCGCTAATAATCTAACACAAAGAACCAGAATTAGCAAGCTGGTCTTAGACATAAAACCTTATTCAAATACATTATCTAAGTCAACATCAGAGTAGCTTAATGAACAGAAACCTTCAACAACTGCACCGTTATTAATCTGAACTGATTTTGCTTTGATATTTCCTTTAATTATAGCTGTTGAATCGATAACAATCGGTCCGTTGACATCAATCTCACCCTTAACAGCACCGGCAATAACACCGGATGTAGCTACTATATCACCTACTACAACTGTGCCAAGACCTACCTTTACGCTACCTTCACTATTGATAGAGCCTTCTAGACGCTCAGTATTGATGTATACCTCTGCGGCAGTGGAATTACCTACAATTTTACCGGTAATAGAAAGCTTTCCTAGACATTCCACATCACCGGTTATGCTGCCCATAATTTCAAGAGAACCGTCTGAGGATATACTGCCGTTGATGGTGGTGCCCTTGCTGATTACGGTTACATCATCATCAATGGCTACGGAAGCTGCCCGTACCTTCTTTTCGGATTTTATCTTTTTCTCTTCTTCCTGTTCTTCTTCGGCATTCAGAGCATCCAATAACTCCAAATCAACATTTTCTTCAAATTCATCTACATTAGCATCAATATTTTCGTCAACCATTAAATCATTCTTTTTACCCATATCCTCGATTTCATCCTCCATACCTTCTTCTAATATTTCTTCTTCCAAATTATCTTCAAATATGTCGTCTTCCAATGTGATGTCATCTTGGATACTTTCGTCTACAAATTCCTCTTCGCTTGTATCCTCTTCCTTTTCTTCTCCTGAAATATCCTCAGTCGTATCCTCTTGCATAAACCCCTCAAGCCATTCTTTCATTTCGTTTTCTGCTTCTTCATTATTAGTCGTAATTTCCGAATCCAAGGTATTTACCATCTGATCCGAATTATCTACGGTGTTCTCTTCATCATCTGGCATCAGCTCGTTAACCGCTTGTGAAAAGTCATCCTTTAAATCCTTGAAAAAACCCATAAGCCTGGTACCTCCCTATGTATTATTTTACGCTCGTTGCTTTTATCTGCTGAATCAGTGGAACAGTCTCATCCATAGGTAGCACCTCGGCTCCTCCGGATATAAGAGCATCCAGTATCTTAGGCAGGGTAGCTACAGTTTTACTCTTACCCTGACCGTCATGCATAAGTACAATGGAAGTCTTTTTTCGTGCAACACCACTAAGTACATTTTCAATCATTTGCTCTTCTGAGTAATTTATCCCTTCACCGTCCCCATTTACAACGTTCCAGTCATAATAAGTCATTCCCTTATCACTCAAATAGTTGCTAAATTGCTCTATTTTACTCTTCTTAGTAAAGTTTAGGCTACCGCCCGGGAAACGATAAAGTGTAGCTGTGTACCCAGTAGTATCATATAACAATTTCCATAGTTTTGTAAAGTCTTTATCAAAATCTTCTATAGATTTATATAATTCATTATACTTATGGGAGTAGGAATGCATCCCAAGAGTATGTCCCTCGTCAACAATTCTTTTGTAGCGTTCCTTTGATATATCATCATTTTGACCGATAACAAAGAATGTTGCCTTGATATTATAATCGGCTAGAATGTCCAAAATCAGGTCGGTGTTCTTAGTCGGACCGTCATCAAAGGTCAGATAGACTTTCTTGTTATAATAAATACCATTCGGATCTCTGCTGTCCTGGGGGTTTATCTCGTTTATATCAAAATCGTCTATGATATCAAAATCTTCGGTTATACCAGGATTATCTATGATATTAAAATCTATGTTATTTTGGGAATCACCGGCTA
>SHOH01000146.1:4845-5954 GCA_004294845.1 Anaerolineaceae bacterium | reverse complement strand
TTATTTAATAGTTCAACATAAATTATGATATTTACAATAAGAAAAGTCAAGCTAAACACCATAAATCCATGTAGATATGGAACTATATTAAGATTATCGGCGTCTAATGTTTATAAAGAAAGCGAAAAGGAGGGATATATATAGGTATTTCTCTTGCTGGTACCAAGGAGAGATACATAAATATGACTATACTAAAGCTATTTATGGAACAAGCAATAGATTGGAGGTAATGAATATGATAAAGAAAAATTTGATAAAAAAATTAACAATAGGATTATGCATGACTGCTTTTTTAGTAGGCGCTGTTAATGTTGGGACTGCATTTGCTCAGTCCGGTGGAGGAACTTCTTCCTCATCTATGGGAACTATAGATCCCGTGGATAGTGAATTATATGAAAAGCAGAGAGAAATGGATCAATATTTATTTGTTGATCATACAGATGAAATAGCAAAAATGGGATTTAAGGTTATTTATACTGGAGTGGCTGAAAACTATGTTGAAGTAGGCATTACTCCCTATAATGAGGAATTTGCAGCTTATCTTTATGACAAATTCGGTAAAGAGCTGGTAAAGGTTGTAGATACTGAGGAAGCAGTACTTTATGATACCCCTGTACAGGCTCCGGATGTTATGCCCGCAGATTCTGGTAATGTAGCTTCTCCTACCACACCTATCATGGATATGGGTGAAGACACCCCAGTATCCGATAGTAGCTCCGATGAAGCTCTTATTAAAGAAAGAGAGCAGGCTATGGATGACGAAGAAGAAAAGTTTACAATTCAGATAGAGTCTATAGATGGGGATGAGCCAGCAGATGCTATGGATCCAGAACTTATTTGGCAGACAGGAGTTGTGGAAGATTTACCTGTAGCTGATATTGCAGAAGAAGCATCTGAAGATGATACTGACATAAGGCTTGTAGCCGCAGATGATATGGCAAAGGTAACTATAGCCGGTGATATTGAGACAGAGGATAAGGGATTACCTACAGCAAGCATTATTGCTATAGTTGCAGCTGGAATAATTATAATCGGAGGAACAGCTTACGCATCAGCTAAGAAGAAAGCAGTGAAAAAGAATTAATATATATTAGGAATTATATCGATAA
>SHOH01000146.1:0-4745 GCA_004294845.1 Anaerolineaceae bacterium | reverse complement strand
GCTAAGAAGAAAGCAGTGAAAAAGAATTAATATATATTAGGAATTATATCGATAAAGCCAACGGGATTTGTAGGGAATCCCGCTGGCTTTTGTCGATTCGGTGTACATAGAAGAACATAAGAATAATTCTATTTACAAAATATGGGATTAAGTGTATAATGTTCACGATAAGCAGATTAGGCCAAGGAAATCAGTACGATTTATATGAATCGGTTCAGCAAGGCTGAACCTTTGGGTCATAATAAAGCGTGGTGATTTCCATGGATGAGTTTAAAAAACAAAAGATAGGGAAAATTAATTATTAGGGTATATTTTGTATAGAGCAACCACATAGAAAGAAGGAAACAACATGATTGTTAAGGTATATAAAGATGCCGATGCATATTTAATGGATTATGAAGCAGTACTTTTAGAACATGAGGCTATAAGCCAACTGGTATTATATGATGCATACAAATCACGTCAGGACCCGGATGAATCTATGGGGTTGTTTGGAGTAGTAATTGATGAGGATTTGACGTTATTGCATTTTAGCAATTTGCCACCTCGTAATCTGTCAATCTATATACAGGATGATAGCAAGGATATCCGTATGGCGACTATGTATTTGGCTGATTATATGTTAGAGAATCAAATCCAGCTTGAGGGGCTGAACGGGAAGTATGAGGTCTGTGAAGCTTTTATTGAACAATTTAGTAAAAATGTTAAATGTACATTCGCAGAAAGAATATCAATGGATATCATGGAAATCAGGCATGTTAATGATATCAGACCGGCAGAAGGGATGACTAGACTTGCAATACCAAACGAAGCTAAACTGATGACTGAATGGATGATACAGTATCAGATTGAGGCATTGGCTAAAGAGATAGATTATGAATCCGCTTTAGTAGGTATCAGTAAATTAATTAATAAGGATAAGCTTTATGTATTCGAAAATTCTCAGCAGACAGTGGTATCCATGGCAGCAGCTACAAGGCAGCTTGCCCGTGGAATTGCAATCAGTTATGTATATACACCTGAAGAGTATAGGGGCCTGGGATACGGTGCTTCAAATGTTTATCACATAAGTAGAAAATATCTTGATGAAGGAAATGAGTTCTGTACACTATTCGTTGACAAGAAAAATATGCTGTCTAAGCGTGCTTATGAGAAGGTTGGTTACTATATAATTGATGATATGTATGAATATAAACTACTTCAGGCATAACCTAGCGGTTTTACTGAAGTGTACATAGAATTCCATGGGGTTGTGTCGCACAGCCCCTTTTTGTGTCTATAAATTAGAATACTTGATTTTAGATAGACTGAATAGTAAAATGTACTTATTAAGGTCTTAGTAAAATATGTATAATAATTGTATAGTGATTCTTTACGATAATATAATAACCGTATTGAAAGGAATGAATATTATGAAGAAAATAAGATGGGGTATACTTGGAACCGGTAGTATAGCAACAATCTTTGCTAAAGCGCTAAAATCCATGGAGGACTGCACATTGGCAGCGGTAGCTTCAAGAAACGATATTCGTGCAAAGGAATTTGCCGATAAATTTGAGATTGCTAAATCCTATGGTGACTATAAGAAGCTGGCTGAGGATCCTGACATCGATGTAGTATATGTTGCGGTTCCCCATACGGAGCATAAGAAGATGGCCAGGCTATGCATGAGAAATAAAAAGGCCGTACTATGTGAAAAGCCATTCACGATTAACAGCAGGGATACCGAAGAAATAATTAACATGGCCAAAGAACATAAAGTGTTTTTAATGGAAGCAATGTGGTCCAAATTTCTTCCTGCTAACCTTAGGGTGAAGGAATGGATAAAGGAAGGTAAGATAGGAAAGGTGCTTCATATAAAGGCATCCTTTGGATTTCGTTTGGAATATGACCCGACCCATAGATTATATAATCCTTCACTTGGTGGAGGAGCACTACTGGATGTAGGTGTATATCCCATATCCTATACCACATTTCTTCTTGATAAGGCACCCGACAAGATTATTAGTAGCGCACTTATAGGCGCTAGTAATGTAGATGAGCAGAATGTGATTGTATTTCAGTATAATGACAGTCTTTTTGCTAACCTTAGCTCAGCTATAGCTGCTGAGATAGGTGATGATGCTCTGATTGTAGGTGACAAAGGTATTATTAGAGTAAACAAGTTCTGGATGGCTAATTCTGCCAAGCTGTATGATAATAATAACAAATGCATAGAAGAATATAAGGAGCCCTTTAAGGCAAATGGTTATGAATATGAGGCGGCTGAGGTGAATCGCTGTCTGCGTGAGGGCTTACTTGAAAGCCCCCTTAATCCTTTACAGGACACTTTAAGCAATATGAAATTGATGGATGAAATTCGTTCTTCCTGGGGACTTGTCTATCCACAGGAGTATGAAGATAATTAATAAGTGTAATTCACAAATTCGTCATAGATATTTGCTAAAATACAGATACGCCAAATTATACATATTTATCGGAGGTGCCAAATGGAAAAGCTGAAAATATTAGTCGTAGATGATGAAAGCAGGATGAGAAAGCTTGTTAAGGACTTTTTGGTGCGAAATAATTATGACGTAATTGAAGCTGAGAATGGTGAGCAAGCACTGGATATCTTCTTTGAGACAAAGGGTATTGCGCTTGTTATCTTGGATATAATGATGCCAAGGGTGGATGGATGGCAGGTATGCAGAGAAATAAGACAATATTCGGACGTGCCCATAATCATGCTGACAGCAAAGGGAGACGAAAAAGACGAGCTATTAGGCTTTGAGTTAGGCGTAGATGAATATATTTCGAAGCCATTTAGTCCAAAGATACTGGTGGCAAGAGTGGAGGCCGTACTTAGAAGGACTGCAGGAATTGATGAAGAGGTTATAGAGATTGGTGGAATATCTCTTGACAAAGCAGCGCATCAGCTAAAAATCGACGACGTTCCTATTGATTTAAGCTACAAGGAGTTTGAGCTATTAACATATTTCGTAGTGAATAACGGCGTTGCTCTATCCAGAGAGAAGATTCTTAATAATGTATGGAACTATGATTATTTTGGGGATGCAAGAACAATCGATACCCATGTAAAGAAATTAAGAAGCAAGATGGGAGAAAAGGGTAAATATATAAAGACCATCTGGGGTCTTGGATACAAGTTTGAGGTGGATTAATGAAGCATTCCATAAGATTTAAACTGGCTTTGTTATTGACAGCATTAATAGCATTTACAATCTTTATCACATGGTTTATAAACCGTACATTTTTAGCGGACTATTACCTGCATTGTAAGATGGACCAAATAGCCGATGTCTTTTATCGTGTTGAGAATATATACGCGAACAATCATAATGAGCTCTTTTTATCAGATGAGGACACCTTAGTAATGGAGAGGTTATCCTCTAACAGTAATGTCAATATTTATGTTCTGATGCCATTTGCGGGCAGACCTCTCTCCTCTTATCCACATCCGCTTGATTTTGGTGAAAGAGAGGAAGCGCAGGTTCAACTCTTAATCAGAAATTATATGAGTGATAACACAGACCAGGTCGATAGAACAATCATTAGTGAAAAAGAAAATTATAATATATATAGGTTGTACGATAGCCATCTCGATTCAAATTATATCGATCTTATTGGAGTATTGGACGACAAGATAGTATTTTTGAGGTCTAATTTTGAAAGTATTCAGGAAAGTGTTGCCTTAGCAAATCGATTTCTGGGATACATCGGTATGGTAGCTGTGGTAATAGGAATAATAGCCATGTTATTGGTAAGCAGTAGGTATACGAAACCGATTCATGAGATGGCTAATATCGCAAAAAGGATGTCAGAGTTGGATTTTGAGGCAAAATATCCTATAAAGAATAAAGATGAGATAGGAGAGCTGGGCAGCAGTATAAACACTCTGTCTGATAAACTTCAGGACACCATATCAGAGCTAAAAAGTGCGAATAATGAGCTTCAGATTGATATCCAGAAGAAAATTGAAATTGATGAAATGCGTAGTGAGTTCTTATCTAATGTATCCCATGAACTTAAGACTCCTATTTCATTAATACAAGGTTATGCTGAAGGTTTGATAGAAAATGTAAACGATGATGAAGAGAACCGTAACTTTTATTGTGAAGTTATAATCGATGAAGCAAATAAAATGAATCAGATGGTTAAAAATCTTTTGACTCTTAACGAGCTGGAATTTGGCAACAATCAAGTGAATTTTGAACGGTTTGATATTGTTCAGCTAATAAAATCAGTAATTATGACAAATGAAATACTTTTTAAACAGAGAGGGGTTACTGTACATTTTGGCGAAAATAAACCAATCTATGTGTGGGCTGACGAGTATCTTATACAACAGGTAGTATCAAACTATATAAGCAATGCTCTCAATCATGTGGACGGAGCAAAAATAATTGAGATTAAGCTAATTCAAAGAGAAAACGTGTTACGTGTCGCCGTATTTAACACTGGTGAGAATGTACCTGTAGAAGAACTGGATAAGCTCTGGATAAAGTTCTATAAGGTGGATAAGGCAAGAACCAGAGAATATGGTGGCAATGGTATCGGGCTATCTATTGTAAAAGCAATTATGAATTCGCATAATAAGGAATGCGGTGTAACAAATCACTCTGTCGGCGTAGAATTTTGGTTCGAATTAGATATAACTTCATTATAGTAATAAAATATATTGTTTGTAGTAAATTACGAGTTTTTGTTGCTGAAATATGGAATTAATGCTAAGATATAGGGTA
>SHOH01000145.1:4435-5956 GCA_004294845.1 Anaerolineaceae bacterium | reverse complement strand
ATGATTGATAGCATACTCAGCGAATTCTCCTTCGGTTAGTTCCAATGCGAAACGGTCCCACATGCTGTCGAAGGCAAATTTCCTTTCCTTTTGATTCGTATTATATAATTCTACAATTCCCATGCCGGAATTCCTGCGGTATCTAAAAAAATTATTTTCGGTCCGCCTGCCACTATAAGAAATTCCCTTTCCCGGAAAATGCTCAAAATCTGTAGCGCGAACTCTACAGCTTGGCTCACGAAAAACCGCTTTGGTAACCTCAGGATGATGTTCACATTTTGCATAGCTAATATTATTAAGATATTCGTCCAGTATCCGTCTGGCTTCCGGGTATCCGGGATGAGGGCCACCTTCCGCATATCCGATGATTTTCTCCCAATTCTCAGGCTTACGGATTGAACATGGTGAATTCGATCTGGCCATCTTCTTCCATGGCCATAGGTTATATCCAATACCACAAGATACTGCAAGCGGATACATTGCCGTAAACCATTCATTTGTATTTTCACCGGTTTCTCCAAGCCAAAGTGGTAGAGATAGTTGCTCGGATAAATGCATATATTCCTCATAAGCTGCAATATCAGGCATACAACCGTAACGATGAAAATGCAGTACCATGTTGTCATCATATCTCTTATAAAATACGCTGGTATCTGTAGACCAATGATGTCCCTCAATTGACAGCATGTGCTTCTCGTCAACTCTGCGGATCGCTGCGATAGCTTCTTCATAAAACTGTGCTAATTTAGGTAGCAGATAGTCATAATCACTTCCATTCATCGGGGGACGAATCGGTTCATTTAGAATATCATAGCCTCCAACTATCCACCTGTCGCGGTAGCGAAGTGCCAGCTTCTCCCATAGTTTGATACATTTGTCCCATTTATCAGCATCGATAAATAATCTGGGAACATCATCTACACAGTTATCGATATTGGCCCCGGTCTGTCCTCCGGGAGCCCCGTGAAGGTCTAAGAAGGCATATATGCCATATTCTTCACACCAGTCTATGCATCTATCAAGAAGTGCAAAACCTGCTTCCTTCCAGATAATCTCTTCCTCATCCTCCATAAGGATTTGCCAGTCAAAAGGGATTCTAACTGAGTTATAACCCAATTCTGCCATAGCCCTAATGTCATCCCTAGTAATATATTCATCCCTAAAACGCTTCCAGAAGTTTTCGCTGTATTTACTTCCGGTCAGCTCCCTTATTACCTGCTCAATTCGATGTGGACGGTCAAAGCGCTTACTTTTATAGGACATCCACATGTAACCCTCACATAAAAGCCAGTTTCCTAGACCCCAGCCGGTTAAGATTATCTCTTCTCCCCGATCATTTATAATAGTTCTACCTTCAGCACGCAAATATCCATTAACACGATCTCTACTTGTTTTTTCTAACATAGCAGCACCCCTCATATTATTGATGTATATCCGGTTACCATTATCTTCTTACTAAAAACTTTATAACATGAGAATGTATAAGTCAACTTGTAAATATATATGTTGACTACCATCCAG
>SHOH01000145.1:0-4335 GCA_004294845.1 Anaerolineaceae bacterium | reverse complement strand
TTTGTTGGTATATTTCTTATATCAAAGGATATAACGCTGGAGCTTCTTGAGCAGACTGTAGAATCAATCAAAGTATATGGCGTAAGCAGATGTTCTAAAGATATAAAAGATAAGTATGGATTATAAACATTAGTATATACACTTTATTAACACGGAGGTATATGTCATGATACGATTAGCCCGAGAAAATGACTTAGAGCTAGCAGCTAAGATATATGATGATATTTTAGATCTAGAAGAAGAGACAATTAGCTATACCAACTGGCAGAAAGGTATATATCCAACCATTAAGGATGCCAAGAAGGCATATCTGGAAGGAACTTTTTATGTCGGTGAAGATGACGGAATAATATGGGGCAGCATGATTCTTAATGAATTACAGCTTCCTGAATACGCCAATATTCCTTGGACTATAGAGACAGATAGAGTTCTTGTTATTCATACACTCTGCATATCCCCCAACTTTACCGGGAAGGGTAAAGCCAAGGAGTTCGTTAAATTTGCAGAAAAATATGCTAAGGATAATGGTTATGAAGCCATACGACTCGATACCTATGAAGGTAACCTTCCGGCTAATAGCATGTATCCGAAGCTGGGTTATCGCTATGCGGGCTGTACTGAATTCTTCTTTCAAGAATATATCCATGAGATTCTAAATTGCTATGAGAAGAAAATCTAGCCGACTCGCTTCATCTTCTTCACTAAGGAGACGAATTCGTCCTTGTATTCATCAGCTGACAGTTCTAAATTATCCAGAATACCTAAAATCATGTCATAGGATGTATCTTTCTTCCACTTGCTGTCACGAAGAATCATTCCAAATGCAGCTACCGAGCTTGCAAATGACAGATTCTCAGGCATTACAGAGCTATAATTGCTCTCATCTACAGGCACTGAAAGAAGCTGACTCCTATCCTGATCAGGCTCCTTATATCTAATATTAATAGTAAGCCACTCATTACTGTCTATTAACCTTTGTTCAGATTGGTATTTTAAGTCACTTTCCGGTATTTCCTGTTCAGATGTAAGCAGGGCAATTTCATATAAAGCCGTAACCCTGTGACCGGCACCGATTTCACCGGCATCCTTGGTATCATCATCAAAATCCTCGGTATTTAGAAGTCTGTTTTCATATCCTATTAGGCGATACCCCTTTATATATGCTGGGTTAAATTCTACCTGAAGCTTTACATCCTTAGCTACAGTAAACAGAGTTCCTCCCATCTCATCCACAAGTACCTTCTTTGCTTCCAGTACTGAATCGATGTAGGAATAGTTACCGTTTCCATTATCCGCTAAGGCTTCCATCTTGTTATCTTTAATATTTCCAGTGCCAAATCCAAGTACCGATAAATAAACTCCGTTTTTCCGTTTATTTTCAATGAGTCTGGTTAGCTCTCCTTCGCTTGTAATACCTACATTTAAGTCACCGTCAGTAGCAAGAATTACTCGGTTATTTCCACCTTCTATAAAATACTCTTCCGCTAGATCATAAGCTCTTTGAATTCCTGCTGCTCCGGCTGTCGATCCTCCTGCCATCAAATCTTCCAGGGCACTGACTATTTTCATGGTTTCATCGCCTCTGGCTCCCTGCAGAACCACTCTCTCATCTCCTGCATATGTCACTATTGATATTCTGTCATTTTCATTAAGATTCTCGGTAAGCATTATAAATGCTTTCTGCATTAGTGGCAACTTATTCGGAGAATTCATTGACCCCGATACATCAAGCAGGAACACAAGATTAGAGCTTGGACGGTCATCAAGATCGATGTCTCTTGCCTGTAGTCCGATAAGTAAAAGCTTTGCATCCTTATTCCAAGGACAATCAGACAATTCGGTATTAACCGAAAACGGAAGGTCTCCTGTCGGTTTTTCATAATCATACTTAAAGTAATTAATCATTTCTTCGATTCTTACTGCATCAGGAACAACTTCGCCTGTGCTAGTAATCATTCTCCTTACATTACTATAAGAAGCTGTGTCTACATCAACCGAAAACGTAGACATTGGATAGTTTTTTACCGATTTAAAGTTATTCTCTGTGATTGCATTGTATTCTTCGGCATTGAATTGCTCGGGCAATAATTCCTCTTCTACATAAAGTCCGGTCATCTCTAAACCTGCATCCATATCGTAGGATGCATTGGATATACTGCCGTCCACTTCACCTTTTGTAACAGATTGTGCTGTGTAATTTCCTCTTACATTCTCGTGGCTATCACTCTTGCTTTTTCCACAACCGGCAAGTCCAAGAATAATCATTACTGCTACCATAGATACTGATAATAATCTTGCTACTATTTTTCTCATAAAGAACCCCTCCTCTATAACAAGTATTTTCTTGTTAATAATTAGAAGATTTATAGAGGTAAAAGGTTCCAGCAAAATTAAGATATTTTTAACTATATAGATACACTTAACTACTATTATTCGACTATATGATATGTCCTCCAGGTTCTGAGATGTTCTTGAGAGCCTCCTCAGCACTATTTGTAGCAGTGGGTTCAAGAGATATATCTCCTAAAGAAACAATGCCAACAAGGCTATTATTTTCAACGATTGGAAGTCTCCTGATTTGGCGATCACTCATTATGCTTGCAGCATCTTGTACATCCATATCGGGATTTCCGATAACCAGATCTGTAGACATTACATCACATACTCTATGATTACCGACCTGACCGGGTGCGACAGACCTTACAGCAATATCACGGTCAGTGATAATACCGATTATTTTATCGTCGGTACATACCGGAATTGAACCGACATCGTATTGTTTCATTAGTCTGGCTGCTCTTTCAATTGTATCATCAGACCTTAGTGTTGCTACATCCTTTGTCATTATATCTCTTATCTTCATATATATTCCTCCGTTTCATTAATAAATTGCGAATTTCTACTTCAACACAATAGTACAGAACGAGCAAATTCGCTTAGCGTAAATTCATTACAATATTACTTACAATAATAGACTACCCATAGAATTTGCTATTTATTTATTTCCTTGATAATTTTCGCAACTACATTATAATAGATTAAATCAGTTATTTTATTTGATACATAACAAAATGGAGATAGAATGATGAAGAAAACTTGGAATAATGAATTCAGATATGGTTTAAAACGTGGCTTGCCGATTGCACTGGGATATGTCCCGGTATCATTTACATTTGGGCTTATGGCTGTCTCAGGGGGGATACCTATATGGATGGCTGTATTTATATCACTATCTAATCTGACCTCCGCCGGACAGTTTGCAGGCACTAATTTAATATTATTGGGAGCAGGCTATTTTGAGATTACGTTGACCACATTTATTATTAATATACGCTATATGCTGATGTCTCTTTCTCTAACCCAGAGGTTGGATAAACGTATAAATCTAACTAAGCGTTTCCTTGTAGGATACGGTGTAACCGATGAGATTTTTTCAATAGCATCTATGGAGCAAGGCATCCTCACCTTCCCATATCTTCTGGGTTTGATAGTCGGACCTGTCGTTGGCTGGACCACGGGAACAGCTCTTGGAGCAATTATCAGCACTGCTCTTCCTGAGAGCTTAAGTAATGCCATGGGCATAGCTCTTTACGGGATGTTTATAGCTATTGTTCTTCCTGTTGCCAAAAATTCAAAACCAGTTACTATAATTGTAGCCATATCAGTGGCTGTAGTCTGTATTCTTAGGTATATACCCTTATTTACGATTGTTTCATCTGGCTTTCGCCTTATTATTGCTACGATTATTGGTGCAGGCATTGGAGCATTTCTATTTCCGATTAAGGATGATCCAGTCTCAGATAAATATCAGGCTCAAGATATTAGTCCATGCCACGATCAGTTATTAATCCATGATAATGAGGGAGGAGAATACACAAAATGAATTTAACATATGCATTTATAGCGATCATCCTTATGGCAATAGTAACCTATATCCCTAGGGTCCTTCCAATAGTAATATTTCGAAAAGAGATTAAATCAAATTATATAAAATCCTTCCTTCGATATGTGCCATATGCAGTATTAGGAGCATTAACCTTTCCGGATATTTTCTATTCAACAAAGAACATTATTACAGCAGTATGTGGAACTATCGTTGCTCTCATCCTTGCTTACAGAGAAAGAAGCCTTGTTGTGGTTGCAATTGGTGCAATTTTAACCGTATATATAACCGGATTGATTTTCTAGCTACCATATATACTTAAGTATGGTAATTCAATCGACTCAATGATTTTCTATGAAACCGATAAATTAGTAATTAAAGACAGTGAGAGCTTGTGATATTACTTGGCATCCGTAAAAAATAATGTTATAATATCACCGTAAACTCATGAT
>SHOH01000297.1 GCA_004294845.1 Anaerolineaceae bacterium | reverse complement strand
CCTCACGACAGATTGCGAAAGCCCTGAGAGAGAATGTCAACTTCATGTGGTTGAGCGGCATGAACCGTCCTGACTTTCGAACGATCAACCGTTTCAGGGGAAAAGTGATGAAAGCGGTGATCAATGAAGTATTCTATGGGATCATCGATCAATTGCTGGAGATGGGGATGATAGACCTGCAGAGCTACTTCATGGATGGGACCAAGATAGAAGCCAACGCGAACAAATACAGCTTTGTCTGGAAAAAAAGCACACAGACCTATAAAGCCAGGTTGCAGGAAAAAGTAAAGGCTTTGTTGGAACAGATTGATGAACTTGAAGCAGAAGAAGAGAAAGAGTATGAGGATCGCGATCTGAATGAAATGGGGGAAGGGAAAGAGATCGACAGTGAGAAGCTGAATGAAGTGATGGAAAAGATCAATCAGCGTTTGAAAAATGATACCGACAACAAAGATCTGAAAGCGGCCAAAAAGCAGATAGAGAAAGACTTTTTACCCAGGATGAAAAAATATGAAGCATATGAGGATATCCTGGGAGAACGCAACAGCTTCAGTAAAACAGACCCAGACGCCACCTTCATGCGAATGAAGGAAGACCACATGAAAAACGGGCAGCTAAAAGCCGGGTATAACATACAGGTGGGAACACAGAACCAGTTCATTCTTGGATACAGTCTTCATCAAAGACCTGGAGACACGCTGTGTCTGCAGGAACATCTTGAAAAGTTCTATGCAAACATGGGCCTATATCCACAGAATGTGATTGCGGATGCAGGATATGGAAGTGAAGAAAACTATGCCTGGATGGAAAAGAGAGGGATTGAGGCTTATGTCAAATACAACAGCTTTCATTATGAAAGGAAACCGAGCTATAAAAAGAAGAATCCATATCGTGCAGATGCTTTTGTTTATCAGGAGGGAGAAGATGAATATGAGTGTCCACAGGGGAAGAGATTGAGATTTGAAAAAGAAGGGATCAGACGAACAGAAGGTGGATATGAAAGCAAACGGAAGATTTACCGGTGTGTTGATTGTTCTGGATGTCCGGTTAGGGGGGAATGTACGAAAGGGAAAGGGAATCGGCAGATAACAGTAGGAGCTGAGTTGGAAAGATATCGGAGAACTGCCAGTGAGAGGCT
>SHOH01000296.1 GCA_004294845.1 Anaerolineaceae bacterium | reverse complement strand
GAAACTGAGCGACCATTCCCGCGCCGCTTCGGAAGGCGCGCGCCCCGGTTGCTCCCACTTTGGCAGCTTCTTTCCCAACACCGCGCTCGAATCCGGCGGGTTGCTATCTTCGTTGACCGCCGCCTCCGGCCTGATACCCTTTTTCCGGTGGCTGGGGACAAACCGCTGCCCGGTTAACTGACCCGCGCGCGCGGGCCGCCGGGCCGCTCTCCCGGCCTTGGATTACAATAACCATGGAAGTTTCTCGCTTATGAAATTACTCGATTCCCCCCGCTCCGGACGCCTCGGAGCTTATGTCTATTACTCGACGCCCTTTGGCCAATGTTGCCGGGCGTTAACCATGCCCCGCGACGCCCGGTCTCCCGCCCAGGCTCGCGCCCGCGCCAGCTTCGCGGCCTGCTCCCAGGCCTGGGGCCGGAGCCTGACCGAAGCCCAGCGCCAGCGCTGGGTGGCCGCGGCGCAAACCGTTCCCAGCCGGCCGTCGGTGGGCCAATACGGGCCCCTCAGCGGCCAGCAATTTTATGTCCGCATCAACAGCGTCCTGGACTGCATCGGCCAGCCGCCCGTCACCGAGCCCCCGGCCCCGGTGGTCTTCAGCCCCAATCTGGTCACCGGGTTGGAGATCGTGCAAGACCCGGAAGCCGGGCTGCGGCTGCGGTTGAACGTCGGGGTGGCCACGGAAGACATCATGGTCTTTGGGCAGGCCCCATGCAGCCCGGGCCGGATGAAGCACCGTCGGGTTTACTACCTGGGCCTGTTGAGTCCGAGCCAGAACGGGCAGAGCGACATCACGGAGCTTTACACCGCCCGGTTTGGGCAACCGGCCCCGGGGCAGAAGGTGTTTATCGTCACCAGCCAGACGCGGAACGGCTGGAAGGGGCCGAACTGGGTCCACAGCGCCATCGTCCCGCCCTCGTCCACGGCCAAATCTCAGCAAGCCACTGAAAAGGCGCCAGTTAAAAAAGCGAAGCCCGCCTCCGCCTCGCCCTCTTCCACTGCCCGCACGACCGTTTCTTCTTCGTCGTCTCAGGCTATGTACAAGGGGAGTACACCGGAGGCGCGGCAGGAGCGCATGGAAAATAAGCATGAACCCCCTTTGAGCATCCTTGGTACACCCCTTGTACACGGCCTATTGGGAGC
>SHOH01000144.1 GCA_004294845.1 Anaerolineaceae bacterium | reverse complement strand
TAATCGAAAAGTCCACACCGCGGTGTGGACTTTTTATAAATGATAAGAGATAATAGTAAAAAACATTGATATAATAAATAATTAAAAAATAAAGGATATATAGTATGAAAAAGAATCTTAACTTATATTGGACTTTATTTTCCTCCACCTTTCTCTTAAGTGCCTTTACCTTTGGAGGGGGATATGTGATTGTGCCTCTGATGAAGAAAAAATTCGTTGACCAGCTTAGGTGGATAGAGGAGGAGGAGATGCTAAATATGATTGCCATTGCTCAGTCCTCTCCAGGAGCTTTGGCTGTCAATGCATCAATTATGGTGGGTTATAAGATTGCGGGAGTATGGGGAGCCATTATATCCTCTTTTGGTACGATTCTTCCGCCTCTAATAATACTGACCGTAATTTCATTTTTCTATCACGAATTTCGTGATAATAGGTATATAAGGGCAATGCTAAAAGGAATGCAAGCCGGTGTGGCAGCCGTAATTACAGATGTGGTACTTGGTCTTTCTGGAAATGTCATAAAGAAAAGACAGGTTCTTTCCATGGCTATAATGGTAGCAGCCTTTATCGCGGTTTTCTTTTTTGATATTAATGTTGCATTTGTTATTCTGATATCCGGATTAATTGGTGCCCTTGCAATTTTATTAACACAAGAAGAACACTCGTGACTTTAGTCGTGAGAGGTTCAAATGGCAGTAAAAAGGAAGGGAGAGATTGCAAATGATTTACTTGAAATTATTCATCAGCTTTTTACAGATTGGGTTATTTTCTATCGGAGGAGGTTATGCGGCTTTACCTTTAATAAAAGAGCAGATTGTAGATATTAACAAGTGGCTTACTATTACTGAATTTACTGATTTAGTAACCATAGCAGAGATGACTCCCGGACCTATAGCAATCAATGCCGCTTCCTTTGTAGGTAATCAAATTGGCGGGATACTAGGCTCCATAAGCGCAACAGTTGGGTGTGTGCTGCCATCATTTATAATCGTTATGATTTTGGCACAGATTTATTTTCGATATAAAAAGTTAAAAATCGTCACAGGAATTCTTGAAGGAATACGTCCCGCGGTTATAGCGCTGATAGGATCAGCAGGAATATCCATTCTTACATTGGCATTTTGGGGAGAGAAGGGTATAAATAATATAGTAGATATCAATATAGTAGCAGTAATCTTGTTTTCTTTAGGCTTGTTTATCTTAAGAAAATGGAAGCCCAACCCCATATATATCATGCTGGGGACAGGCTTTATAGGGATGATAATATATATGATAATAGAAACTTAACTTTTAAGCATTTCTCCCATAGTAGGTCTGGTTATAACGATCACCTAACTCATTCATGTTCTTAATCAATATGTAGATAGCAACAAACGAACCAATTCCACATAAAAGACTACCTACAATCATCCAAAGCAAAATAGTAGAACCGTTTTCTTGAAAGCTGGTTCCGTAACGGGGAGCATTCTCGTTCAAGCGATTACCAAGGCCATACATCCATATCCAGTAGTATATACCACAAGTAATAAATGATAGAAGTAAAACTATAATGTAGTTATTAGTTACCTTGCCATCTCCTTGACAGATTCGGTTCATATCGTCAGAATAGCTGTACCAGAAAATGATATTATAGATACCTAATGTAATGATTGACAGCAAAATAAGTGTCAATAGACTTCTGTGCTTAATCATCTTTCATCCTCCCAGGATATTATTATATATAAATTTTAGCACGGATATACTATTTATGTCAATTGACACTGGTCTGTTTGATGTGTCTATAAAACGCTTAATGTCTACTGTTATTTATTTTTATTTTAGCGTTTGCAGGGATTGATATAACCTGCTGTAATGGCCTCCATACGAAGACTGCAATTGAAAAATCCACCAAGCTATGAAAAAATGTTCCGACTCCTACCAGTAATATTACAGATATAAAAAATCCCTTTTCATAGTATGCACTGGACATGCCATTTATCCAATAAAAATATGTTACAACCGCAACCTCAGCAGCTCCATGAATTATTGATATAAAGACTGCATAAAATGAGGTGCTTTTAAATGACTGTAGCATGTGTCCGTTCTTTTTTAGAATAAAAGCACCGATTAGTGAAAAAATCAAGTGCGTCAAAGCTCTAAGTACTATAACAAGCGGAAAGCCCGCTATTAAGAAACCGATTGTTGATACAGCTGCCACAGAAGCGGCAACAGTAGGAGAAATAAACATCGCTATAATTACGGGTACATGGCTGGCTAAGGTAAATGAAGCAGGCCCCAATATAATACGGGGAAATGACAACGGTATTAATATTCCTAGCGCACAAAGAAGTGCGGATATAGTCATAATTTTTATTTTATTTATATTTGATCGTGTCATATTTATCACCTTTCTTACTGACTTGATAGCTGTCTTGTCAGCTGTATTATAAGTGATAATTTTGTTGTTGTCAATAACAAATTAGTGGGCTGTTGCGAAATAAGCAACCTCCTTACACTATTTTACAACGGCCCCTTTAGATCCATCCGCGAAGCTTTACAGCCTCTGCCACTCGATTTATTGAAATAACATATGCAGCATCACGCATATAAAGATTCTTTTCTTGGGCTAATTTATGAACACTATGGAATGCGGAGGTCATTTTCTGATCTAACTTTTCAAGAACCTCTTCCTTAGGCCAGAAATAATTCATATTACACTGTACTTGCTCAAAGTAGCTACATGTTACCCCACCGGCATTACAGAGGAAATCAGGTATCAGATATATTCCTTTTTCCTTAATAAGCTCGTCACAATCAGGTGTTGTAGGACCATTTGCTCCTTCACATATAACCTTTACCTGATTGCTGATTTTTGCGAAAGTCTCAGGTGTAATTTGATTTTCCAAGGCACATGGAAGAAGGATATCAACATCCTGGGCAATCCACTGATCTCCGGAGGTAAGTTCGCATCCTAAGCTTATAGCTTTTTGCTTATCAATCGTACCATATGGATCCTTAATACTAACCATCTGTTCAATGTCAAGACCGTCAACCTTACGATAGGTATATGCCTTTTTATCATTGTCATCCCAACAGGAGATGGCAATAATCTTTCCACCCATACTTGTATAAAGTCTTGCGGCATACTCTGCAACATTACCAAAGCCCTGTAGACTGGCAGTTGTAGTAGCAATATCTATTTTCAACTCTTTTAGTGCTTCTCTTAGAGTAAAAATTACACCATAGCCTGTTGCTTCGGTTCTACCAAGTGAACCGCCCATTCCGACAGGCTTACCGGTTATAGTACCGGGATAACGGCCGCCAGTTATAGCCTCATATTCATCCATCATCCAAAGCATGTGCTGTCCGTTAGTCATAACATCCGGTGCGGGGACATCTGTATTTGGTCCTATATTCTTAGAAAGCTGCCTTATATATCCACGGCATAGTCTTTCTTGTTCTCCCTTGGACATGGTGCGAGGATCACAGATAATCCCTCCCTTACCACCTCCTAAGGGTATATCCACAACTGCACATTTCCAGGTCATCCACATGGAAAGGGCACGTATAGTATCAATGGTTTCCTGAGGATGGAATCTAATACCACCCTTTGCCGGTCCTCTTGCATCATTATGTTGGATACGGTATCCGTTAAATATCTTAGTGGTTCCATCATCCATCTTTACAGGAATGGTGAAGTGGTATTCCCTGCTGGGTTGTCTTAAAAGCTCACGAGTTGATTTGTCAAGCCCAATCTGGTCTGCCACGTGATCAAATTGTTTTTGTGCTGATTCATAGGGGTTGTAAGAAGTGTGTCCCATATTATCCCTCTCTTTTCACTAATTATTTTATGTTGGTAAATTATACGCCAATACTTCGTTACTGTAAAGCATTGAAACGCTATAACACTTATTCTATACTTATCAGTAGGATATTGTCAATATTTATATAAGAAAACTATTGAATCTAAAAATGTAAAAATTGACCTGTTCATATACATTATTAGCATTACCATATAAAGTGATACGCAAGATAAAGTCAAAAAAATGAAATGCTTGTAGTATTATATAAACACTTTTATAATATAAGTGTAACTAATGATTATCACATAATGAGGGAACCATGAGAATAAGAAATAAAAACTTTGATATTAAACAGATTGCTGAGTCCGGTCAATGCTTTCGCATGGATCCGATTTCGGAAAACAAACATAGCTTAATTGCATTTGACCGTTACATAGAGCTTGAGCAGGTAGAAGAGGATCTTATAGATATATCTTGTAGTAAGACGGATTATGAGTTTATCTGGAAGGACTATTTTGACCTTGACTTTGACTATGGAAGCATAGTGGGTAAGTTAAACTCTGATAGCGATGAATTTTTGAAAGCTGCTTCTTCTTTCGGAAGGGGGATACGAATTTTAAGACAAGATCCATTTGAGACGCTTATAAGCTTTATTATTTCTCAGAACAAGAATATTCCATCCATCAAGGTCTGTATAGAAAGAATATGTGAGACCTATGGAAATCGTATGAAAGATAATAAAAGCGGTAGGGACTATTATACATTTCCGACTCCAATTGTTCTGGCTGAGGCTAAGAAGGAAGATCTGCGGGCTTTAAAATTAGGATATAGGGACGAATATATTATAGGGGCAGCTCGTGCGGTAGCTGTGGGCGATATTGACTTGAATGCACTTAAAATATGTAGCCATGATGAAGCGGTGAAAGCCCTAAAAAGTATTAAGGGAATAGGAGATAAGGTAGCCAATTGCATATCACTCTTTGGCTTACATCATATAGAAGCATTTCCTATCGATGTCTGGATGAAAAGGGTTCTGTCCGAGTACTATCAGGACAAATTTGATCCTGAAAAGTATAGCGGATATGCAGGAATCGTACAGCAGTATATGTTTTACTATATCAGGCATATTCATGGAGTCTCTAATTAGTTTTAAATAACAAACATTATAATTTACAAACACTTACAAACCATATAGCTTTTGACATGTAAGATTAAGCATATCTTATCTTTTGTCGGAGAAAATAAAGTTGAAGCATTTTTCTAAGATAAAAGAAAGGGTGAATAATATGGATAATAACAAATCAATAGATAATAAAGACTGGGAAAATGAGCGCAGAATAGACCATCTTGTTAATCTGGTAGAAAAAAGTACAAGGACACAAAGACATCTGGAAGAGCATTCCGATATATCACGATCTCCTGATAATATCGAACTTGTGAAGGAAATCCAAAAGGAACGCAATGACCAAATAGAAGATCTGAAAAATAAAATAGTATATGGGGATGCTCATAATAGAGAAAAGCAAATAGAAAACACAGAAAAGCGTTTTTTATATGCCGAAGGATACCTCAATAATAATGCTGAGCATATGGATAATGAGACTTTTAAGAACACAAAGGAAAAGCAAGAGCACAGAAAGGAGAATTTAGATTCACTATTCTAGTAACCGTCTCTTCGTCTTTCACTGCGAAGTTGTTTTCTTCGCATTCCTGCTTCCCACTCTGCATGCTCGGCTTCTGTCTCGAGTATAAGTCTGGGGACTTCCGTAGGATTCTCATCCTCGTCTAAGGCCACCAATACAAGATATGCTCGGTTGACGACATTCCTTGTACCGGAGATATGATCTTCCACATAGGTGTCGACTCTAATCTCCATGGAGGTCTTGCCTACATAGGTTATTCTTCCGACCAAGACTAATAAGTTATTAATGTAGACACCGGCTTTAAACTGTAGGTTATCGATGGCAGCCGTGGTTACATCATGTTCACAGTGGCGTCTAGCTGTCACTGCAGACACCTCATCAATCCAAGCTAGAAGCTGTCCCCCAAAAAGGCGGTTAGTTCCACTTATATGAGATGGCATAACTATATGAACCTGTTCGGTTATGGAATCAGCTACATGTTTAGCTTTCATATATTCCTCCTAAATAACTATAAATTTTCTACTACTAATAAGGGAGGCATTTTGCTCCCTAACTTTATGAAATGAAAAATTTTAATTGACTATATTTTATAACGGCAACCGTAAATAAGCAAGAATATTTAAACTCTCATATATTTCTAAAAATAACTTTGCAATAA
>SHOH01000143.1 GCA_004294845.1 Anaerolineaceae bacterium | reverse complement strand
GCTTCTTAGCATCTCTATCGCTGTTTTCATATCATATGGCAGTCTATATGGACGATATGATGTAATTCCATCAATAGCATTGGCAACCATAACAATTCTTACGTTACGGCCTATCTCATCTCCCTTTAATCCATTTGGATAACCACTTCCGTCGAGTTTCTCATGATGTTGCATAACTATGTCGATATATTCTTGCGGAAGATTAAATCCTTCTAGAGAACTCTTACCAAAACCGCAGTGTAATCGTAAAATATTGATTTCGTTATCGGTTAATATACTTTCTTTCTCTATGATGGATTTTGGAATCAATAGCATACCTACATCGTGCAAAAGTGATCCTAATCCTAGATCATAAAGTTCTTTATCGCTGTATCCCATCTCCATTGCTACCATTATTGAAATCATAGCAACATTAATCGAATGTGTATATATCCAATCCTCATAATTACTTAAAGTATTGATAAAAATCCACCAAGGCTCAGTTTTAGATTCGAATAATAAAGTACTTAACAACTTATGTAGTTGTGATAGAAGGTTATTATCACGGATATGTATTCTTTCCCCTAATTCCTTCAAAATTGGAGCAAGAACATCCCCTTGATTGTCATTAACATCATTCGGCTTTTCTAGTTTATTTATACCGATTTTGTTTAGCCTTGCTTTAGTTTTAGCCGTTACTTTTTGACCCTTTCTTAATAGCAGCATACCATTAATATCGTAAATATCCTTGACAGTAAAATATTCAGAGCCTTTTTTGATATATTTATTAGCCATATTCTTCTCCTTTCTATTAAGTAACTTGATAGATTAATACTCTATATGATTACAAAAAAAAATAAGCAGTATAATAGCTGCCTACTTAAAATAATAGAAATGTTAAATATATAAGAAATCCTATAAGAACCGCAATTCCTTAATCATTACTTCTATCTCTTTAATTGGCAGCCTAACTATCATGGCAATCACTCTGCTTTAGACTTACGGCTTTGCGTCTCCGCCTTTCGACGGATTTGCCTTTATCGATTTATATTCTACAATATTACCATTTGGATGTCAACAAATTTGCTATTTTGTAGTATTCTGTCTTATTATGACTTAAGACACCAATTTATCATACAATTAACTCTGGATTCAATAGTTATTTCATTAACCGATTCATAATTTCTCGTCCTGTCGGTGTAGCCGCCAGCCCACCCTCTCCGGTTTCCCTAAGGGTTCTAGGTAGGGATTCTCCCACCTCTCTCATGGCATCAATGACTTCATCGGGCGGAATCTGACTTCGAATACCTGCAACTGCCATATCAGCACTTGCTATAGCAATAACTGCTCCTCCTACATTACGCTTCACGCATGGAATCTCTACCAAACCTCCAACTGTATCGCATACCAAGCCCATTAGATTCTTCAAGGACATGGCTGCCGAATGGGCAATACTCTCTCCATCCCCACCATTAAGATATGTTAAAGCTCCAGCAGCCATAGCACTGGCAGAACCAATCTCAGCCTGACATCCTCCCGCTGCTCCTGATATAAATGCCCTTACAGCTATAACCTGTCCTACTCCTGCTGCCACATACATAGCCTCAATCATCTGCTGTAAGAAAGCACCGAATTGCTCCTCGTATGTTAAAAGTACAGCGGGTATTACACCACAAGCACCTCCTGTAGGTGCAGCTACTATTTTCTTCATACAGGCATTTGATTCTCCCATCTTTAATGCCTTTGACATTACCTCACCTATAAATGGTCCCCCTAGGGTCTTTCCTTCAGATACTGCTCGGCTAATTCTGGCACCATCTCCTCCGACTAATCCGCTGGTAGATTTTAATCCTTCGTCATAAGCTATATCAGCACCCTTCATTGACATATAAAGATGCTTCATCTTTTCAAATGATTCCTCTTCACTGACAAGTCGTTCCTCCATATCATCTTCAAGAATCACTCTCCAGAAGGGTTTATCTTGTTCTTTACACTTACTTAGTATCTCTTCAAAGGACCTGAAGCTCATTTTCTACCTCCTTACAGTACACTATCACTTATGGTTGAAGTTGATTTCTATCAATCTTAACCTTCATAATCTATGCTTCATCTACGCTTCTACTGCATTGATATAGGTTACCTTTTTTACACCCTCTGCATTACCAAGTAGTTCCAACACCTCCCCAGGCAGTTCCTGGTCACATTCAATGATCATAACCGCATTACCGCCTCTTTTATCTCGCTGAATCTTCATGGTAGCAATATTAATGCTATGCTTACTTAATAGGGATGTAACCATGGACACATGCCCTGGTTTATCAACATTTTTAATTACTAAGGTAGGGTAAGCAGCAGTAATGTCCGCCTCTACACCATCGATTTGATTGATTACTATAGAACTTCCTCCGATAGAGGATGCTATTATTTCCATTTTGTTGCCTTTTTCACCTACAAGCTGCATCAGTACCGAATTGGGGTGGGCACTTCTAAGCTCAATACCTGCAAAGTCATATTCCAAACCTCTTTCTTTGGCATAGGAAAAGCTATCCGGAATTCTTTCATCATCCGGCATCATTCCCAGAAGACCCGCAATCAAAGCCTTATCAGTCCCGTGTCCTTTACCTGTTAAAAGGAATGAACCGTGAAGAAAGATTTTCGCTTCCTTTATCTCCTCACGCATAAGCTTTCTGGCTGTATATCCTATCTTAACCGCCCCTGCGGTATGGGAGCTGGATGGACCAACCATAACAGGCCCCATTATATCAAATACGTTCACAACAATTCCTACCTTTCAATTGTGGTATCTTATATTCTACCCAAAAGTAAAAACTACATTCTTGGTACCTGGCACGGTGCCTGGCACCGTATTAGTAGATGGTTTCATAGATATATTCAGCATATTTTGCAGCTACATTTACTCCGGACACGCTTTCCATGGCACCGAAAAACGCATTGGAATTCACCTCGCACACTACCGGTTCACCATTCTCCCCGTACAAAATATCTATTCCACAATAATCTAGGTCTAGAATATGAGCAACCTTCTCTGATATCTCTATAAATGGCTTTGATAGCTCTATCGGCTCAGCAACTCCTCCCAGCTCGATATTTGATCTGAAATCTGTCTTAGAGATACGCTGCATTCCACAAATGGCCTTCCCGCCTATCACTATAACCCTTACATCTCTACCCCTGCTTGAGCTAATCATCTTCTGAAACAGATGGGACTTAAGCTTGACCTTTTCCATACGAGTTAAAAGCTCTTCCCGGTTATCAGCACAATATACCTTTGCACCCAAAGAACCGTAGCACTCCTTAATAATGCATGGATAGCCTAGTTTTTCTTCGATCAATTCAATTCTAGTCATTGCTTCATCTATAGATGCTTCTTCATTATAACAAAGAAGCCCTCCTATGGTATCAGGCATACTGATGCCATGTCCTGCGAGTCTGATATGGGTATCCATCTTATCATCACATACGCGTATGGCTTCATGTCTATTAAAGAGCCGTATCCCCGCCTTTTCAAGAAGTGATGATGTGTATTTATCCTTATCTAAGTATATTACAAAATCATAGTCCTCTACAAAAGATACAGCTTCACCTTCAATGATCATTGCTGTATCTATACTATTCTTCTTAATATCAACCTCTACTCCTAGTTTATCAAACTCTTCCTTCAGTCTGATTGGTTGATTAATTGCTGATATAAGCTTAGAGTAAGCATTAACTAATATAAGTGCTCTTTTCAATCGGGTTTCTCCTTTAGTTGACCTCCAAACATACAAGGTTTGTTCATATATCTATATTTTATCATATTAATATAACTTTAGCATTATAAAAACGAGGAAACACTTCCTACAAAGTATTTCCTCGTTGTATGAACAGTATGGATTCCTAACTAAAATTATAGGCTGTTACAATACTATCTCTTTCGGCATTCCTATCATTATAGTATTCGTATAGTGAAATACCTAGAAAGCTCCCGGTTATGTTTATAACATTAGTAAAGCCCAGATTCTGAAGTGCCAAAGCAGCATTGTAGCTTCTCTGACCGCTTCTGCAATGTAAATATACTGGCTTGTCTTTAGGAATTTCATCTATCCTTTCTCTAAGTTCACTCAAGGGAATATTAATCGCACCATTAAGATGACCTTGACTATACTCATATGCTTCTCTCACATCAATTATTATATTATTGTCTTTAACAAGCTCTCTTACCTTGTCAACATTCACCTGCTTGAAATCGCCATTTAGTAGATTAGAACCCACATAACCTGCATAATTAACGATATCCTTTGCGGTTGAAAATGGAGGTGCATAGCTTAGCTCAAGATCCTTTAAATCCTCAACTGTCCCATTAAACTTAATGGCTGTGGCTATTACATCAATGCGTTTTGTGACGTCTCCCATGCCTATGGCCTGAGCTCCCAATATCCTCCCGCTTGGAACCTCAAACAGAAGTTTAAAATACATTGGTGCTGCATCCGGCATAATTCCCACTTTATCCGGTAAAATAAGATTGACAACTTCGTAATTGATATTAAGATCAAGAAACTTAATTAAGGCTTCATTTAATCCGGTAGATGCCCCATTATATTCAAATACTTTTATTGCAGAAGAACCAATATATCCTTTATTTGGTGTATTCTTATGATTTATATGATCAGCAACAGTTCGAGCCTGTTTTAATGCTGGTCCTGCTAGGGATAATTTTGTCGCCAGCCCAGTCAAGGCATGATACACTTCAATAGCATCACCTATAGCATAGATATCAGGATCGTTTGTCTGATAATTACTATCTACTTTAATAGCCCCTGTTTGACCAAGCTCCAGACCAGATTCTTTCGCAAGATGAGTTTCGGGAGATACACCAATAGCCATTACAACTGCACTAGCAGGTACAGTTTTTCCAGAAGCTAGTATAATGTTATTATTATCAAATCTTTCTACTTTGTCTCCAAGAATGAGGTTTATATTATGATCGATTAGTACCTTATGGAATATCTGAACCATATCGTAGTCAAAGGGTCTAAGAATTTGATTTGTAGCTTCTATTAAAGTAACATGAAATCCGGCTTCACGTAAGTTCTCTGCGACTTCAACTCCCACAAATCCACCACCTATAACCGTTATCTCCTTGCTATCCATTTGCTCGATAGATTGTTTTAATTTCTCAATATCAACCACATTTCTTACAGTAAATATATTTGTATGCTCTATGCCAGGAAGCTTGGGAACAATTGGAGAGGCACCTGGGGATAATATTAATTTATCATAAGTTTCACTATATTCTTCTCCCGAATCGGTCCTCTTTACCTTAACAATTTTATTTTCTCTATCAATTGCAGTTACTTCACTGTATATACGTGCATCAATATTATATTGCTTGAGAAAAAGTTCGGGATTCATTAAAACAAGGTCTTCTGCATCCTTTACTATCCCACTTAAATGATAGGGAAGGGAACAATTAGAAAAGGATACATGTGGGCCTCTTTCAAACATTATAATCTGATCTTCTTCGCTATTTCTTCTTAGTCGTGCTGCCGCTGATGCACCACCGGCAACTCCACCAACAATTAGTATTTTTCTACCCATGGAATTCCTCCTATTATTACGCCTTAGCTTCTCTTGGTTCCTACATATGACCCTATACCACCAGCAACATTAATTACACTAAATCCCTGCTTGGCAAGGATTCTTGTTAGCATCCCGCTTCTTGCCCCGGATTGACATATAATATAGTAAGTCTTGTCTTTAGCAAAATATTTTTCAGGATTAGCTGCCAAATTGCCCATTGGTATATTTTTAGCTGTCCTTAAGCTTCCGCCTCTATACTCATATGGTTCCCTAATGTCAATTATTTCCACCTTGCCAATAAGGCTATCCATATCATTGACATTGATTACTTTACTTAAATCTCTCTTTAAAAAATTGAGCATTTTCTTCCTCCTGATTATCTGATATTCAATTTTTATTTTATTACATGTAGATACTATGTTTTATAATATATTTTTGGTAATTTATCTGTGACCAAATCACATTGGTTTTACTTGAAGCTAAAGCTGTCGGGTTCCACCTGCATAGCAGGTGGATTTATGGAGATACATAAAAA
>SHOH01000142.1 GCA_004294845.1 Anaerolineaceae bacterium | reverse complement strand
TAGCCTCCTACACTTTTCGGGAGGAACTATTGGTGGGAATATAGGAACCTTAAGTCAGGGTATTTTTGTTGAAGAAAGCTCAAGATTAGCCTTATCAGGTAGTGCCTTGGTGGAAGCTGATAACAAGATTATTATGCAAGAATGGGAAAATGAAAATGCTCTTATAATTATGGGACCATTAACATCAAAGGTGACAGCTATAATAGATGTATATCGTATGAATATGAATGCAGGACTCGATTATACACAGGAGCTTACCGTCGGAAGAAAGCTTCTGGAGTCATCTAATACATATAATTATACATGGGATGATGTCTCCAGGTTAGCACTGGCGGATAGTGAATATGCCATAAATATATCAGGTAATATCGGAAAAGCAATTAAAGATTCAGAGGTAAGTACTCTTAGCTCAGTGGTATACTCAGGAGAAGAAAAGACAGCAGATCTTGTGGTTAAAGACGGTGATACTGTTCTTATAAAAGGAGTCCATTATATTGTAAGCTATCGCAACAACATTGGTGTAGGGAAGGCGACAATCTTAATAGCCGGAATAGGAGACTATGGCGGGGTAGTAAGAAGAACATTTAACATATACAAAGCTCAAGCAATAAAGATACTTACCCCAATTCCTTCTGAGAAGAGATTCTCTGCTGCAGCGCATATGACGGAGGTAGAGCTGCTGGAGTCTATTGCACTTAGCCGTGTAGAGGTAGCTCATCCAAATGGCACAGCATGGCTTTCGGTAGAATGGAAACTGACACAAGGAAGCTATAATCCATTAGGAGGAACCTATATATATACAGGTAACGTTATGGGCGACAATAATATTAATTCTAATGGCCTAACAATTACTATGAAGATTATTGTAGAGCCATTTGAATCATATTTTAGTGAGACGGTTAGAATAGGAACAGATAGTCGGATGAAATTATCCATCATCTATAGGAAGGATGGGAATAAGCGATATGCCGAATACCTTATAAGTGAGGAAGCCTTCCGAGGAGGAAATAAGGTGGTCATTCCCTTATCAACAGATGAGTTGATAAAACAACTCAATTCAGATGATGTAGAAAGCTTGCATTTATCCTTGACCTTTCCCGGTGGGATTCTTGATGCGGAGGGTTCATATCTATACAGTATCTTGTTGGATGATGAGCTTGTAAAGGCAGCTAAAGAAGCCGGAAAAGACATCACAATCTCTATTATGGATGAGAATGGAATAGAACGATACTCTTGGACCTTTAGAGGAGATGATTTAGAGAATTCCCTGAGTGGTAAGGCTATAGAGACAGAGCTTGCATTGCAGATTAGGAACCTAAGCGGGTTGGAGGATTCCAAGGACCTTGTGGAATCTGATCAGTCGGATAAAGATGAAGTTGGCTTTGTAGTCAGCTTTGGTCATAGTGGTAATTTACCTTCGCAGGCAAGTGTGAGAATCTATGTAGGTGACAGAGAGGGTGTTAAGCCCGGTAGTATGGTTTATCTCTATTATTATAATTCCGATACCGACAAGCTGGAGACATTACCCGGAGGCTTTGGATATATGGTGGATGATGAAGGCTATATAAGAGTGAATATTCTTCATTGCTCCGACTATGTAATCTTATACAAGGAGGCAGGAAAGGGACAGTTTACATCATTACGTAATCAGATAAAGGTTACGCTAGAGGACAAAGTTATATACACTGGAGTGAAGAACAAACCCAATAAAACGAGGATTGATATCGAGCTACCCGTGACATTGGAGCTGGTAGAAAGCTTAGAGGACGAGACATCCCAAAGCGCAATAGGCGGTGTCACTGTAACCTATCAATCTGCTAACAAAGCTGTAGCCATAGTTGATGAAAACGGTATAATCACTGCTAAAGGAAAGGGAACAGCTCCAATCATCACTAAGCTCACCCTATATAACGGTAAGGTAAAGACAGTAAGGACGGTTGTAGTAGTTAGGAACAGATAAAAAACACTTGGTCTCGGTGCCAGGTGCGGTAGCAGTTACCGTACCTGGCACCATTTTTTAGTGTATCGTAGATGATTATAAAAATGTTTGAGCTATTAATTTATGGGAAAATATGCTATTGTTAGGCTGATAAATTATGAATTTGCAGATTAAACTGCTCATTCGTGGACAATAGAAGGTGAACCATGATGGAAATATCATTAGATAAAGTGAAAAAGTACCTTGATACCTCTCTGATACTAGAGAATGTGACATTTAATATTAGTGATGGTGAAAAGGTTGGTATCGTAGGTGAAAATGGTAGTGGTAAAACTACAATTCTAAAATTAATCGCGGGAATTCTTCCGCTTAATCATTGTGCAGGATATCCCCATGCCCCGGTACCTCCCGGATATGATGAAGGATGGGTAAATACTCCGAAGGGAGCAAGCATTGCTTATTTGGATCAGATTCCGGAGTTTCTGGACGAAGCCAGGGTAATAGATGTGCTAAAGTCGGCATTTACCGAGGTTTATCAGCTTGAAGAGGAAATTCGTGAGCTTGAGGAAAGCATGCAGCATATGCAGGGAGTAGACCTAGAAAGAACATTAAGAAAATACAGTGAAAAGGTTTCGCTATTCGAATTAAAGGAAGGCTATAACGTAGAGGAGAAGCTGAACAGAGTATGCAAGGGATTGCATTTTGGCCAGGAATTCTTAAATCAGGGCTTCAATCTCTTAAGCGGTGGCGAGAAGACAACAGTAACCCTTGGTAAGCTTTTAATTGATATGCCTGAAATATTACTCCTAGATGAGCCTACTAATCATCTGGATATGGATTCGGTTGAATGGCTTGAGGATTATCTTAAGACTTATAAGGGGATTGTAATTGTAGTATCCCATGATAGATATTTTCTTGATAATGTGGTTACTAAGATTATTGAGATAGAGGATAGGGTAAGTGATACATTTATCGGTAACTATTCAAGCTACTTGATCCAGAAGGACGAGAAGATTAGGATTCAACTTGAGAATTACATGGAGCAAAATAAAAAGATTAAGTCCATGGAGCAGGCCGTAAAGCAATTAAGAGATTGGGCGGCTAGGGCTGACAATGTCAAATTCTATAAAAGAGCGGCAAGCATGCAGCTTAAGCTTGATAAGATGGAGAGAATCGATAAGCCGACAGACAGGCAAAACATGAAATTGAATTTTAAGCAGGCCGACCGCTCCGGAAAGATAACTATATCGGCTAAAGACTTATCAAAGAGCTTTGGCCAAAAGAATATTTTTGGAAAAGCAGAGATGACAGTTTATTATGGCGAGAGAGTAGCTTTAATCGGCCCAAACGGTAGCGGAAAAACTACATTTATTAAAATGCTATTAGGAGAAGAAAAGCCCGATAGCGGGTCGGTAGAATTAGGAGCAAGTGTGCTACCGGCTTATCTTCCACAAAGCATAGCATTTGATAATGATGAACTTACGGTTTTGGAGTACTTTCGTGAGGATATATCTATATTAGAGGGAAAGGCCAGAGAGTATCTAGCCAAGTTCCTTTTCTATGGCAGCAGTGTATTTAAAAAGATAAAGCTGCTGTCGGGAGGAGAGAAGCTTCGCCTAAGGCTTAGCAAACTCTTGTATAAGGATATTAATCTATTGATACTTGACGAGCCAACCAACCACCTGGACACCAGATCAATTGAGAGTATTGAGGATGCTTTGGCTGCTTTTAAGGGTACGATATTATTTATCTCTCATGACAGATACTTTATCAACAAAATCAGCGACAGAGTAATTGCCATAGAGGATGAAGCCTTCCAGAGCTATCTGGGTAATTATGATTATTATAAGAGCATTAAGGATAAGCAAAGGCAGAAGGAAGAGGAGCTCACGGTTAAAGTAGAGAAAGCTGTCAAGCGGGGTCAGGCTGCTAAGGCTGTAAAAAACAAGCTAGATATTAATAATAAGACTGCCAAGAGTTCCCTGGATGCTGCTAAGATTGAGAAGAGAATAGAGGAGTTAGAAAATGAATTGGATGACATTGATAATATGATGGAAGCCATGGGATCTGATTATGAGGAACTAAATAAGCTATATGAAAGGAAAGTGATTCTTAGCCGGGAACTAGAGAATGTGATGGAAGAATGGTTAAGGAAGGAATAAGAAATCAAAGGGCCGGTTTCAAAATAAGTAACCTCCTTACACTATTTTGAACCAGCCCTTTATTTACAGAAACTAAATTATTTAAATTAAATTTTTACTGTTTTGGTCTTTCGACGTATACACCGTCATATATGATCCAGTGCTTGCTTTTAGCTATAAGTTCATATTTGACTCCAGAGACCATATCTTGAGGATTTCTTACATACATCGAATAGGCTTGGGCGTTTCCGGAACCATTGGTTGTACTACCGGTATATACAATATCAATATCCTTATGACCCTTTGCTCTTAATATAAATTCTCCTCCAACCTTCTTAATACGGTCATCCATTTGGCTATCGTTTCCATGCTGCCACTCATCAATACTTAAAAACAGCGTGCGATCATCATAGGGATGATATTCTGCTAAATAATCTGCCATACTTTTTGACATTGTTTTTGGAACTGTTCCTGACCAAAAAGCTTCAATAATCGTAGTCTTGTCATAGTTGAATTTAGGAGTTTTCATTACCGTGGATATTATATCATGATTGCCTTATTAAGTCCTGTGCAGAATGCACAGTGTTTCTATAATATCCGATAAAACAATCAAGAGATTGACAAATATTTGTTAAAAAATGTTATGGATGTAAAAGTCCTCCTTTTCAGTCAGCAATAAAAAACGACAAGAACAATTGCTTATTGACCTTTCCTGTCAATATTGCACAAAAATATAGTAAAATATTTGTGGTATTTCGACATTGATAAATTTTTGGTTTATGCTAATATAGCTAGTGTAACGTTTTCCTAAAAATATTCAAATTGGAGTGCATAAATTGACAATTAAGGATATAGCGAGAGAAGCTGGGGTTTCCATAACAACAGTGTCTAAAGTAATGAACGGGCGGGATGAAAATATCAGCGACGCTACCAGAGATAGGGTAAAAAAAGTTATTAAAGATAATAACTATATTACCAATGCGGTAGCACGGGGCCTTAAAACTAAAAAAACCAATATTATCGGCTTTGTTCTTCCGGATATTGTAAACCCCTATTACCCTGAAATTGCTCGAGGAATTGAAGATGCGGCTCGTGACAGAGGTTTTGGCGTAATTTTCTGCAATACAGATAACAGTCCCGAACGCGAATTAGAATGTTTACAATTCTTAAAATCCAAGATGGTTGATGGTATAATATATACCCGTACCCTTAATGGGTCCGATGCAGAAAGTATCACCAATGTAAAAACTCCGATAGTTATTGTAGACCGTTTTGTGGATACCCATCGAAAGAAAAACATAGGTAAAGTTTTTGTAGATGTAACTAAGGCTATTTACGAAAGTACAGTTAAATTACGTAAAGCAGGCTGTAAAAATATAGCGCTTATATCATCATTGTATACTACTAAGAGTGATCGCTATTTTGGTTATGTACAGGCTATGGAAGATTTAAAACTTCCGGTTTGCGAAGAATTGATATATCTAGACGAGTTTAATGTTGAAACAGGTTATAAAGGTGCAGGGGTATTGTTAGAAAAGCATAAAGATATTGATGGTATAGTATGCGGGAACGACCTTATTGCAATAGGCGCGCTTGATATGTTAAGAGAAAACAATATCAGGGTACCAGAAGACATAAAAGTTATTGGACTTGATAATATTTATCTTTCTAATTTTACCAATCCAAAATTAAGCACAATGGAGCAACCAACGCTAGAAGTTGGAAAAACTGCAGCAAACATGCTTATTGATTTTATAAAAGAAGGTAAGCCACTGTATGATTGCGTTTTAAATCACAAATACATACAACGCGAAAGCGTCTAAATTAAAATTTAACTCTATTTACAAAAGAAAAAACTGACTAACCATATATTAGGAAAACGTTAAACCAAATATTGAAGTTATAAGCTTTGTCTGAGTTCATTGTATTCAGATTAACTGCGCTAATTTAGGGAAACGTTTTACTAAATTTAGGGAAACGATTTACTAATTTAGGGAAACGTTGTACTACCTATTAT
>SHOH01000017.1:25913-33128 GCA_004294845.1 Anaerolineaceae bacterium | reverse complement strand
TCTAAGATAATTCTATTGAAAAAAAGTTGACGAATTAGATTTTTATGTTATAATCTATTGTAGTGCTATACAAAATAATACCCAAACAGTTGTCAGGCACAATACACAACTGGAGGGAGGTTAGGTGTGAGACTATGTCAAATGTTGTTGTTAAAGAGAACGAAACATTAGATAGTGCTCTCCGCAGATTCAAAAGAAACTGCGCGAAAGCCGGTATCCAACAGGAAATCCGTAAGAGGGAGCATTATGAGAAGCCCAGCGTAAAACGTAAGAAAAAGTCTGAGGCTGCTAGAAAGCGCAAATATTAATAATAATAAAAGGACTTCCAATGTTTATCATTGGAAGTTTTTTACGTTTAAATAGCTAGATTAGTCTACATGAAAGAAAAAAAACATATATTATTAACAGTATCTGCAACTGTCTGCAATAAGCATATTATTTTACTTTGCAGATACTGAGCTCAAGTACATATAATTATTATTGTTTGATTGGAGAATAATATGGCTAGGAGTCTTAAATCATCGCATAAAAAATTTAAAAAGGATGCTAAGGACACCTTATATAGCGGAATTGATACAAAGAAGAAAAAAGTAGGAACTAGGTTAACATGTCTTGAGGAGTTATCAAATCATCTCAATCTTCCTGCAGATATATTAGCAGGAGCACCTATTATTACTGCAACCGGTAGAAATGAAATTTGTCTTGAGAATTATAAGGGAATTATCGAATATAACAGTAGCTTAGTAAAGGTTCAAACAAAGGCATGTAAAATCTGTATCGAAGGAAAAGAGCTTAATATTCTTTATTTTACGGAGGATGAGATGAGAATCACTGGATTTATCAAATCAATTAATTACATGTGACTGGAGGTAAGAATACATGCTAAGAAAGTTGAAACATTGGCTTTTTGGATATTTGACTGTACATATTAGCGGTATTTCGCCTGAACGATTTATTAATTTGTGCAGCAATAGACGGTTATACATATGGAATATAGTCAGAGACAACGAACAATATAGGTTCAATCTGTCAGCAAGAAACTATAAAAAGCTAAAACCGATTTTTAGAAAAACCAGGCTTATACCAAAAATCAAAGAAAAACATGGACTGCCCTTTTTTCTCCATAGAAATAGAAGAAGAAAGGGCTTTTTTATAGGCATTCTTATATGTGTTATACTAGTATACATCATGTCATTATATATTTGGGATATTAATATCTTAGGTGGTTCAAAATATACACCTGAGGCTATCTTAAAATTCTTAGCAAAAAGTGATATTAAGGCCGGAATAAAGAAAAAGAAGATAAATGGCAGTAAAATTGAAGAGAATATAAGATTGGCTTATGCAGATATAGGATGGGTATCAGCTGAGATAAGAGGGACTAGACTTATTATAAAAATTACGGAAACAAATATGCCGGTACCTGTCGTAGAAGCTACAGCTCCCAGCCATATCTTAGCAAGCAAACCTGCGGTAGTGAAAGAAATAGTGACAAGATCCGGGACACCTATGGTAAAACCTGGGGATGTTGTAAAAGAAGGCGATATATTAGTGTCCGGAGTTCTGAATGTAATGGATGACTTTGGAGGTGTTCTTGAAAAGAAACCTGTTATAGCCAGTGCAGACATAGTATGCAGCTCTTATTACGATTATTATGATTCGTTTTCTTTAAATCATATCGATAGGATATTCACGGATAATAAGAAAACCGGTTATTATATAACCTTATTTGGGAAAAAAATAATTTTATATAATCCTAGATATTCATATAGTATGTATGATATAATTGTTAACGAAAATACAACCCATATAACAGACTCATTTTATCTTCCTTTTCAGTATGGAAGTATAACTATTAGAGAGTATTTTAAGCAGAAGGATAAGTACACAGAAGAAGAGGCTATTGATATCGCAAAAAGCAGATTGAAAAGATATTTTGATAAATTAACTGAAAACGGAGTTTATATTTCAAGGAATAATGTTACAATAGAATTTAAGAATAATATGTGTATAGCTCAGGGAAGGATTTTTGTTGAAGAACCTGCCTGGGAATACAAAATAGTTGATGAAAGTGAGTGGAGGATTAATCAAACTGATGAGCATAACGGAGACAATAATTGATATACCCATAGAACATGAAAAGAATGTATTCGGCAATTTTGACAGCTATATTAAGATTATTGAAAAGACACTAAATGTTACAATAATCGAACGAAATGGTGAAATAAAAGTTGTAGGTAATGTAGAGGATGTGACCAAAGCAAAGAGTGTTTTCCTGCAACTTTTAGAGCTTTCGAAAAGAGGCAACAATATTACAGAACAGCAGGTCAATTATGCACTATCCTTATCTTTTGAGGAGAAAGAGAAAGAAATCGTTGAAATAGACAAAGAGCTGATCTGCCATACTGTTAACGGCAAACCAATTAAGCCTAAGACAATCGGACAAAAAAGTTATGTTGATCAGATACGAAAAAAAATGATTGTATTCGGAATAGGTCCTGCCGGAACAGGTAAGACCTATCTTGCTATGGCTATGGCTATAACAGCCTTTAAAAACGATGAGGTAAATAAGATTATTCTAACCCGTCCAGCCATTGAAGCCGGAGAAAAGCTTGGATTTCTTCCCGGTGATCTTCAAAGCAAGGTGGATCCATATCTTAGACCTCTTTATGATGCCCTTCATCAAATCATGGGACCGGAAGCTTATATAAAGAATTCTGAAAAGGGTCTTATAGAAGTAGCTCCTTTGGCTTATATGCGCGGAAGAACTCTCGATAATGCATTTATTATTCTGGATGAAGCTCAGAACACAACGCCTGCGCAGATGAAAATGTTCTTAACAAGAATAGGATATGGCTCTAAAGTTGTGATTACCGGCGATTTAACCCAAAAGGATCTTCCTAAAGGCCAAACATCAGGATTAGATATGGCTATTAAGGTTCTTAACAAAATAGATGACCTAGGATTTTCATATTTGACAGGCCAGGATGTTGTCAGACATCCATTAGTTCAAAAGATTGTAAAAGCCTACGATGCTTTTGAGGAAAGACAGAAGCGATATGAAAATACAAGGCAGGGACAGAGGGGATATTCGAAAATCAAAAAAGGAATAAGAGCAGAAAAAATCAGGAGTAATCGTCATGAAAACAGATAAGGAATTATTCAAGGCATCAGAAAGTGATTCTACAGCTGTGGTTAAGCAAAAAAAGCTGAATGGCACAATAATATATATAAGCCTTTTACCATTTCTTTCAGTATTGACCATCTTACTAACAGGTTTGATAACTAATACTGATATGTTAGATATGATAAAGATTGGTATTATGGTATTATTAGTGACGACTGGACTGATCTTTTATATACGCATTCAGGATGATATTTTCAATATCAGATTCTCAAAAAGTATTATACTGATTTCTTATTTGGTTCCTATACTATTGATTATGCTACTAATAAATCCTGAAGTATATAGCTTTTGGATGATTGGCGGATTACTGCTTGCTATGCTTGTAGATAGTAAGCTAGGACTCTTAGTATATTTTAATCATACCTTTATATTAAGTATAACATTTTCACTTAGACCTGAGACTATAATTCATCTTCTGATTATGGGTGTTTTGTTGGTTTTATTATCAGGTTCCTTAAAGAATAAGTCCACTGTAATCTTTGCAGCTATAATTTGCCTGTCGTCAAATATCACTTTATCATTTGTAATGAATAATTTTATTTTTGAATCGAGTGCCACTGTTAATTATTTATCCTCTTTCTTTAGTATCTTTGCGGTACTTCTTATCGCCTTTTTATTGTCCATTATATATGATAGGATGGGAAATAAAGATAATGATGCTTCAGAACATACCCTAAGTCAAGCAGATGCTGAGGTCTTAAGACAAGACAGCACAGTAAGTATGACATCAATTGACGATCAAATTGAAGACAATCAAAGCTCTTCTTTGGATAGAAGCATAAGAACAAGCTATGATATATTGCTTTCAGAGGATAATGAACTTCTTTTAAAGATTAAGGAATATTCGGATGCTCTTTATAAACATTCAATATTAATAGGAGATTTATCCGGAAGGGCTGCTAAGATTATAGGCGCCAACGAAGCCTTAGCTAGGGCAGGCGGCTATTATCATGAAGCCGGTAAAATTAATGGAAAAAACTATATAGAAGCAGGACTTAAATTAGCTGATGATTATTATTTTCCTGAGGATTTGAAATCAATTCTTAGGCAGCATAATATAAAGCATGACAAACCTACCTCTATTGAATCAGCTATCGTTATGATTTCAGATAACGTGGCATCAACCATTGAGTACATAGAAAAATCAGGTGAAGGAAAGTTTACATCTGATAAGGTCATTGATAATATCTTCAGAATGAGAATGGATAAAGGAACTTTTGACGATTCTGGATTATCTGTTAAGGATTTTAAGTTATTAAAAGAGTTTTACCAAAATGAGTATAAATCGTAAGTTGTGAAAAGATAAGGATTAAAGGAGGATACTGATGACTATTCATTTGGATTATGAAGCTACAAAAGAGCTAAATATTGATTATAATGCTTTAATCAATAAAGTTGTCCTTGGATGTCTTTATTATGAAGATTGTCCTTTTGAGATTGAAATCAGTATTCTGCTTACAGACGATGATGAAATAAAAGAAATTAACAAACAATTTAGAGGTATAGATAAACCTACTGATGTACTGTCATTTCCAGCAATAGAATATGAGCTTGCAGGTGATTTTTCTGATTTAGAGGAAGCTAGCGGTGAATATTTTAATCCCGAAACCGGAGAATTGATACTTGGTGATATAGTTATCTCGGTTGACAGGGCTATAGCCCAAGCAGAGGAATACGGGCATTCCTTATCAAGGGAAATTGCCTTTTTAACCGCACATAGTATGTTTCATCTTATGGGCTATGACCATATGTCAGACGATGAAGGTAAAGTTATGGGTCAGAAGCAAGAAGAAGTATTAAATCGATTAGAAATATTTAGATAATGCTTGGAAAGGTATATGAACATGAGAAAACCCGCAAGTTTAATTCTTCTTATAGTATTTGCAGTAATTCTGGCTACAGGCTGTAAAAAGAATAAGACATCTATAGAGGACGATATAATTCAGGATATTGAAGCTACTAAGAAGCCTCTTCCATCACAGCTTATTTCGCCGGAACCCACAAAGCTACCAGAGCCGGATGATAAAGTAGATACCCACGAAGGAGAAATGAGAAGCACTCTTTCAGGACTCTGGGTTCCTATTGAAGTAGGAAGTAAAAGGCCTTATGCAATACAATTCAGTAACTTTAAAACAGTGAGAAATCAATGGGGAATAGGACAAGCTGAAATTGTATACGAAGCTCTGGTTGAAGGAGGCATTACCAGATTACTTGCAATTGGTGAGAATTTTACAGGAGATAGAATTGGTTCTGTTCGAAGCTCTAGACATTACTATGCCAGCTTTGCAGATGAGTATGATGCTATCTATATTCATTATGGGAAAACAAAATATGCGGTGACAAAGCTTAAGAATCTTGGTCTTGATAATCTTGATGGTGAAACAGGAATTGGAACCACGGTATTTTATCGGGACAATACTATGAAAGCTCCTCATAATGCCTTCACCAGTCTGGATAGAATACTTGCAGGTATAAAACAGAAAAAATATGAAACTGAACATAGTCAAGGCTTTGAAGCTCATTTTTCCTTCCATGAAGAGGATACAAACTTAGAAAGCGGATTGGTTTGCAATAAGATATCAATTAAATACCCATATAATAAGCCGTATTTTAATTACGATCCTGTGGACAAGCATTACCTGCGATATCAGTTTGGTGAGATTCATAAGGATTCTAACACGGGAGAGCAATTAGCATTCAAGAATATAATTGTTCAATTCGTTAAGGAATGGAACATTGATAAAAACGGATATCAGACCATGGATATAGAGGATGCAGAAGGAAGCGGATATTATATTACCAATGGTAAGGTGATTGATATTACATGGAAGAAAAATGAAAATAATAAATGGATGAGATATTATGATTCTACAGGGATAGAATTGATCATAAATCCCGGAAAAACTTATATTGCGGTTTTTCCTAACAATCTTACTAAGGACGTTGTTATTGAATAAGATTCAAAATAAACAGGCAAATGTAGGGGGATGCCTTTTTGCCACAGGATAAAAGGAGAGGAACATGGTTACAGAAAGAAAAGAAAATCAATTTTTGATTCAGGGTAGTATTTTGGCGGTTGCTTCCTTGATTGTCAGGGTTATAGGTCTGATATATCGAATACCCATGACTCGAATTATCGGTGATGAGGGCATGGGATTATATACGATTGCTTATGAATTATATAGTGTTGCATTAATTTTGTCATCCTACAGCTTGCCGCTTGCCGTATCTAAATTAGTCGCAGCAAAGAGTATAACAAAGGAATACAGGAATACTTATCGGATATTTATATGTGCTATGGGTTTTGCTTTTATAGTAGGATTAGCCGCTTTCTTAATATTATTTTTCGGGGCTAACTTTTTTGCTACAGTTTTAAATAATGATCCTAATGTAATACTTCCGATAAGGGTTTTAGCCCCTACCCTATTTGTATTTTCCATTATGGGAGTCTTTCGTGGCTTTTATCAGGGAAAGAACACCATGATCCCTACTGCAATATCTCAGGTGATTGAGCAAGTCATAAATGCCGTTGTTAGTGTTGCCGCTGCATATTATTTAATGAAGAATTACAGCGCTTCGATAAATGTGGCTGCCTATGGAGCCGCAGGAGGAACTTTGGGTACCTTAACAGGTGCACTAGCAGGACTATTATTTTTGTTATTTGTTTATATTTTATATAGACCGGTTATACAAAGGCAGATTAGAGGTGATAGAACTACATACCTTGAATCATATAAAGATATATTTAAAATGCTGATTATAACGATTTCGCCTATTATTCTTAGTCAGACTGTTTATCATATAAGCGGTGTTATTGATAATGCCATGTTTGGTAATATAATGGCTACTAAGGAAGTAACCTATTTTGATAATACGGTTTTTAATAATACAGTTCCCGGTAGTCTATATACTGCTGAAAATATCAGAATACTGCTAGGTATCTATGGTAATAAATATCGCAATCTTTCTAATGTTCCTGTTGCCATAGCCTCTGCCATAGGTGCTGCCATAGTTACCTCTATTACCGC
>SHOH01000017.1:7464-25813 GCA_004294845.1 Anaerolineaceae bacterium | reverse complement strand
CCGTCTAATTTAATTTGTTGTATAAAAATGTAAATATTGGAGAGAATATATGCCAAAGGAGTTACCGCTAAAGCGGCCGATGGAGGTTACTATGAAACTCAGAAAGGCATATATTTATCTTTTAAGCTTTTTATTATTATCCGTGTTTTTTAGCGGATCCTATTATTTAAGCTATCAACATGCATTAAGACAATTTAATAAAAGAGCAATAGAGCGGTCAAACGAATTTGCGGCTCTTCATGATAGTGTCCCTACACCAAGTCTTACAGCAGAAACAGATATTACAAGTGATGATTCCGAAAGTGATGATATAGTACCTGCGGGAGTATTACCGGATCCGGTTGTTTTGCCTAGCACAAACTATGTTCTTGAAATATATGATCGCAAGGAAGGAACCATTTCGCAAACAGAACAAAATCCTCCAGGAGATATTGTAGGACTTACAAGGGAAGAGATAGAAAAATACTTAGATGAGTATATGAGGGATTTGACTTTGTCTGAATATAATAAAGGCTTGCTTTCTTATGAGCTTCTATCATTTTCGGATAAATTAGTCAAATTCAGAAAAAGTTATGATGCTGATATGGTACCCTATAGATTTTATGTTGTTGTAAAAAACGGCTATGTTGTTGTCTATAACAGCGATTTAAAATCCGTCTATGACTATACACATATTGAGGCAAAAAATCTCCCCGAAGAGGACAGAATAGCTCTCAGCCATGGAATATATATAGATAATATTGATGATTTGTATGCACTTTTAGAAAGCTATACCAGCTAATAACGCATCGTTTGTTTTTGATCAAGATCCCAAGCTTTATTTAAAAGAATAAAAGCTTGGATTTTTTTGTTTTGATGCTGAAACCAAATTCTATTTCCATCATAAAATATACTTATTATATAAATCGGACAAATTATGAGAAATAATATCTTAGAATTTAATTAAAATTTGACAAACATTATATTAAATATAATAATAAAGCCTTGAATTAATAGTTCCTTTAAAATATAATGTAACAAATGTAAAGTATGATTAATAAAGATTTTCATAGGTCTGATTCATGTGAGGACAAATAAAATGGATTATGATGTAATTATTGTAGGTGCCGGTGCATCCGGTATGGTTGCTGGGATAGCTGCCGCAAGAGAAGGCGTATCGGTTCTTATTATTGAACAAAAAGAAAAAGCAGGAAAAAAAATATTGGCAACCGGTAATGGAAAATGTAATTTTACCAATAAGTATCAAACACCGGATTGCTACAGATCGGATGACAGTACATTTCCAATGAAGGTGCTGTCTAATTTTGATAATTCACTAACATTACAGTTTTTTGAAAAACTAGGCATTTTACCGAGAGATAGAGAAGGTTATATATATCCAAATTCCGAACAGGCAGCCAGTGTAGTAGGTGTATTGCTTATGGAATGTGAAAGGTTAAATATTAGTATTAAATTAAAGGAAAAAGTAGTCGAAGTTAGAGAACCGGATTTTACTGTAGATACTCTTGATTCTGATAATAGAAAATCAACTTATCGGGGGAAAGTATTGATACTTGCAGCTGGAGGCTGTGCGTCTCCCAAGCTTGGCTCTGATGGAAGTGGTTATGTACTTGCTAAAGCATTTGGGCATAAAATCATTAATCCCTTGCCGGCGCTTGTTTCTTTAAAATCTCCAGATAAGTTTTGCAAAAATGTATCCGGTGTACGAACAGGAGCTAAAGTTTCACTATTTGCTGACTCTAAGCTTCTTTCTATGGAAGAAGGAGAAATAATATTTACCGATTATGGTATATCAGGAATTCCCATAATGCAGATAAGTCGCTTTGCTTCAAAGGCTCTTATCCAGGGAAAATCAGTTTATCTTAGACTTGACCTGCTTCTTCAAAATACTATTTCTGAGCTTGTAGATATAATTAAAAAACGCTGTAATAACAATCCAAATAAAACTGTAGAAGAGATGATGGTGGGAATGCTTAATCATAAGCTTAATTATATAATAATTAAGGAGACTAAGCTCAATGGTGAAAGCCCCTGTCATTTATTGAAAGAATCGGATATAATTAAACTAGTAAAGAAGATAAAAGAATTTACCGTAAGAATTTACGAGACCAACACCTTCGATTTTGCACAGGTCACTGCAGGTGGTGTCTCAACTTTAGAAATTAATTCGTATACTATGGAATCAAAAATTAAAAAAGGTTTATATCTAGCAGGAGAGCTAATAGATGTAGATGGTACTTGTGGAGGATATAATCTTCAATGGGCATGGAGTACGGGATATATATCAGGAAGTAATGCAGGTAAATATATTGCTAACAAGTAGTAAATAAAAATATTGATATGTATTCATATGAATAAAAGAATATAATATACATTTGGAGGAGTAAAAGGTGCAAAGAAAACATTTAGCAAATAAAAAAAAGATTATAGTTAAAATTGGATCATCTTCATTAACCCATATTGAAACAGGTCATCTAAATTTGGATAAAATGGAAAGATTGGTAAGGATATTAACAAATCTTCGAAATCAAGGTAAAGATGTTATACTGGTGTCCTCGGGGGCCATTGCGGTGGGAAGGACTGCTTTGGGATTTTTGGATAAGCCTAGCGAGGTTTCCATAAAGCAAGCTTGCGCCGCTGTCGGTCAGGCAAGGCTTATGATGGTATACCAGAAATTATTTGCAGAATATAACCAAATTGCCGCTCAGATACTTATGACAAAACATACCATGATTAATGATATAAGTAGGGCGAATGCTTTAAACACCTTTAATGAATTATTTAGAATGGGAGTAATCCCGATTGTAAATGAAAATGATACTGTCTCAACAGATGAGATTGACTTTGGTGATAATGATACACTTTCGGCAATTGTTACGGCTCTCGTGGGAGGGGATCTCCTGATTTTACTGTCAGATATCGATGGATTTTATACGGATGATCCTCACAAGAACAAGAAGGCAAAACTTATATCATGTGTAGATGAAATAAACGATGAGCTTCTAGAGATGGCAAAATCATCTACTGGCTGTAATCTTGGTACTGGTGGTATGGCTACCAAGCTTTCAGCAGCTAAAATTGCTAATGCTTCAGGAGCTGATATGGCCATAACCAGCGGAGATGATGTAGCTAATATCAACCGTGTGATTGATGGTAAGGATATAGGAACACTTTTCTTAGCCCATAAGGCTAATAACTTCAATATTATGGATCACATCAAAACAAAGCAATATTCTTAAAAGGAGCTTCGTATGGAATTAAATATAGATAGAATCAATGAATTATATAGAAAATCACAATCGGTCGGCTTAACAGATGAAGAAAAAGCTGAACAAGAGCGGCTTCGTGGCGAATATATAAAAGCCATAAGGCAAAATCTAAGAGGAACCTTAGAAAGAGTATCATTTGTCAATCCAGATGGTTCAATTACCAAAGCCGGAGATAAAAAACAAGGTTAATAACGGTAAGGTACCAAAAAGAGCATCAAAAGGGAAGGTAGAGATGACTAAGAGCGAAATACGAAGCCAAAATAAAAAAATAAGAAATGGACTTACTGATGATCAAATAAATGAATATAGTAAGAGAATTCATGAAAGGCTATTTGCTTTAAAAGAATTTATAGATTGCCAAGTCTTATTTACCTATATTTCCTTCGGCTCAGAGGTTGATACCCATGAGATTATTAGTAAAGCACTTGAAATGAACAAGCATGTATATGTTCCAAGGGCGGAAGATAATGAGCTGAATTTCTATAAGATTAATGGCTTTGACAGTCTTATTAGAAGTGACTTTGGCATATTGGAGCCGGATGCTGCTATTCATAATAAATATATATCTTCTTTATCTGCTAATGACAAAAGGCTTATGATTCTTCCGGGTCTTGCCTTTGATAGGAAAGGAAATAGGATAGGGTACGGAGCCGGATATTATGACCGTTATCTAGGGAATTTTTCTGATAAGGAATGGCTTAAGCTTGCATTAGCATATGATTTCCAAATAACTAATAAGCTAACAGTAGATATATATGATGTTCCTGCAGATTATATCCTAACACCTGATAAGTTAATAATCTGTAAGGAATGACAAGTCAGAAAAGGAGGAAGACATGGATTATATAGAGAATATCGGTAAAAGAGCTAAAATGGCCTCGGTAAAATTAGCACTGATGCTTCAAGAGGATAAAAATAATGCCCTAAAATCATGTGCCAAGGCCTTAATAGATTGGCAAGATAAAATATTGGAAGCAAATAGTGAGGATGTCAACCGTTCAAGAAACAACCAGGTAAAGGAGGCCTTAATAGACAGACTGCTTCTTACTCACGAAAGAATTAAGGCCATGTCTGATGGTTTACTGGAGGTTTCAAACCTTCCAGATCCTATTGGCGAAGTGTTGTCTATGCAGGTTCGACCTAATGGCCTGGTTATTGGTGAAAAGAGAGTACCCCTTGGCGTCATTGGTATGATATATGAATCTCGTCCAAATGTTACCGCTGATGCCTTTGGATTATGCTTTAAAACAGGCAACGCAGTAATTCTTCGTGGCGGTAGCGATGCCATAAAGTCAAATATAGCTATAGTGGAAGCATTACACCAAGGATTAGAGAATGCTGGTGTGTCTAGTGATGCTGTCCTATTAATTGAAGATACATCCAGAGAATTAGTTAATAAGATGATGAGACTTGATAATTACATAGATATACTGATACCCAGAGGTGGTTATGGTCTCATTCGCTCAGTCAAGGAAAACAGCAGTATTCCTGTTATTGAAACCGGTACGGGAAACTGTCATATATATGTGGACGAATATGCTGATTTTGATATGGCTCTTGATATTATCGACAATGCCAAGACACAGAGACTTGGTGTATGTAATACCTGTGAATCTCTGGTTATACATGATAAGATAAGCGAGGCTTTTATACCTTTGTTATATAGGAGGCTTCATGAAAAGGGAATAGAGATTAGAGCTGATAAAAAAGCATGTGCAATCAGTCCCGAATGCATACCTGCTAGTGAAGAGGATTACTACACTGAGTATCTAGATAAAATCATATCATTAAAGGTAGTGGACAGTGTTGATGAAGCTATTTTGCACATTAACCACTATAATACTAAGCATTCAGACGCAATAATAACTAAGGACTATGATAATGCTATGAGATTTCACAATGAGATAGATGCTGCGGCAGTATATGTCAATGCATCTACAAGATTTACCGACGGTAATGAATTTGGTTTTGGAGCTGAAATAGGCATAAGCACACAAAAACTCCACGCCAGAGGTCCTATGGGCTTAAAGGCTCTGACAACCACCAAATATATTATATTTGGAAATGGACAGATAAGACAGTAACATTATTTCAAATAAATCTAAATATAGAAAGAGGGTAGTAAAATGGCAGGAAAAGTGGTATATGATTTTCCTTCGGGAGATGATTTTAAAAGCTTTTTAAAAAAATTTAAAAATTTTATACTATTTATTGTTCTTGTAATCGTCTTGGCTATCTTAGGCCTTGGTTCATTCTTTACGATTAAGGAACAAGAGCAGGCAGTTGTAACCACCTTTGGAAAAGCAAAGGCGATAACAGAAGCAGGACTTCATCTTAAGATCCCTATTATACAGCAGGTTCATAGGGTAGATACAACAATTAAGGGCTTTCCAATTGGATATGAGGAGGGCACTAATAGAACCATAGAAACTGAGGCAGTCATGATTACAAGAGATTTTAATTTTGTAAATGTAGATTTCTTTGTTGAATATAAAGTTTCTGATCCGATAAAATATCTTTATTCTTCCTCAGACCCAGTAGCAATACTTAAGAATATCGCCCAAAGCAATATCCGTAGTATTGTCGGAAGCTATGATGTGGACAGCGTAATTACATCCGGTAAGTATGAAATTCAATCCAAAATAAAGGAAGAAATACTGGATAACCTTTTAGAACATGATATCGGACTGATGTTAATCAATATAACAATTCAAGATTCCGAACCTCCAACAGAGGAAGTAATGGAAGCCTTTAAATCTGTAGAAACAGCAAAACAGGGTAAGGACACAGCAATCAATAATGCCAATAAATATAGAAATGAGAAGCTCCCCCAAGCATTAGCAGAGGTAGATAAGATACTTCAGCAGGCAGAGTCTACTAAAACAAAGAGAGTTAATGAAGCACAGGCTGAGGTAGCTAGATTTAATGAAATGTTCGAAGAATACTTAAAATATCCTTTGATTACAAAGGAAAGAATGTACTATGAGGCCATGGAAGACATTCTTCCATCATTGAAGGTTATAATTGATAGTGGAGAGACAGGAGTTAATAAGCTCCTACCGATAGAACCGCTTTTGGAAGGAGGTAGTAACTAATGGGTAAAAAGACTAAAGGTATTGTAAGTGTTTTGTTTTTAATTATTTTCATAGCAGCTATAATCGTATTATCAACTTCATTGGTTATTACAAAGGAAAATGAATTTTCCATAGTAAAGCGTTTTGATAAAATTGAAAGGGTTGTAAATAGTGCAGGTCTATCCTTTAAAACTCCCTTTGTTGAAACTGTTGATAAGCTACCCAAAGCAATTCAATTTTATGATATGCCCCCGTCAGATGTAATTACAGTAGATAAGAAGACCATGGTTGCTGACAGCTATGTATTATGGAGAATATCAAACCCAACCAGATTTGCTCAGACATTGAATTCTTCCCTTACTCTGGCAGAGAGCAGGATCAACACTACTGTATATAATGCAATGAAGAATGTAATAAGTAGTAACACACAGAATGAGGTTATCAGCGGAAGAGACGGAAAGCTGAATGCCGCATTTATGGATGATATCGGTGATACTATGGAGCAATACGGTATTGATCTTATTACAGTTGAGAATAAGCATCTTGATTTACCAAGCGATAACAAGAATGCCGTGTTTGAACGTATGATTTCTGAGCGTGCGCAGATGGCTGCCACATATACAGCTGAAGGTGAATCAGAAGCTCAGATGATTAGAAATACCACCGACAAAGAAATCGAAATCAGCATATCTAATGCCCAGACAGAGGCTGCAAGAACCATTGCTGAGGGAGAATCAGAGTACATGAGAATACTATCAAATGCTTATTCTGATGCTTCCAGAAGCGAGTTTTATACATTTATCAGAGCATTGGATGCTGCCAGGGCTTCACTATCAGGCTCAAGTAAAACTTTGATTTTATCGGAGGATTCACCGATAGCACAGATATTTTATAATCTTAATCAATAAGTAATATTTTAAACATATATGAATTCTCTCCTTTTGACTTTAAGCATAACTTTAGTTGAATTTACATAGGTTATAAAGAAGTATCTATAGGAGTAAAGTATGATTATTGATTTTAGCCGAGAGAAATATTCATATGAGGATTTTATCTCGGATGCAGAAATATTGACAAAACAGTATAACAACATCATACAATATGTCACGATTGGCGAATCCCATGACAATCGTGACATTGTTATGCTTAGGCTTGGAACCGGTAGAAAATATATACTCTTTTGTGGAGGTGTTCACGGTAGAGAGACTATAAACCCTATAGTTTTACTTAAAATTGTAGAATTTTATGCCAATCAATATGAAGATTACGGGAAAGCTAAAGAAAATTTTAGTCGCAAGTTAAGATTTCCTTCAAGTAATATAGAGACGCAATATGAGCATATGATATTTGAAAAGTGCGTATATGAGCTCTTACAGACTTATACAATCCTAATGATTCCACTTTTAAATCCAGATGGTTATATGATATCATTATATGGACTTAAGGCAATTAAGAATCCAACTCTTCAAAACAAGATCAAAAGAATGAAGTATAATTTTTCGGAATGGAAATATAACGGTCGTGGAATAGATATTAATCGTAACTTCCCATGCCGTTCATGGAAACCAAAGGGAAATCGTGATTATGCTGCAAGTGAAAACGAAACAAAGGCATTAATACAGGTATTCCATCAATATCGAATCTCATGCTTTTTGGATTTTCATTCCCGAGGTAAATCTATATATTATTATCGAAACAGCATGCCTAAGGTCTATAATGACAAACAATTATACATAGCAAAAAGATTAAAGAACATTACAAAATATGAATTAATGGATTCAGAAAATGAAATTGATTATGGTGATTCCGGAGGTAATACGGTTCATTACTTCTCAGAACATTTTTACAAGCCGGCTTTAACTATAGAAACTGTTGACGAAAATGCAATCTTTCCATTAGATTATAAGTATAGAACATCCACCTTTGAAGACATAAAGCTGGTTCTATTTGAGCTTGGAGGATTGTTATTATAAATTTCTTGTAATAAATAATGTTTTATAGGATAAAAGGTAAATTAAGATGGAGGTAATTGTGATAAAGACAGGAAATACAAATGAATTTGAAGCTAAGAAACAGCTGGATATAATAAATGAACTAAAGGCAAGATACGATAGTGAATTAAATAAATCAGGTGTACAAAAAACCTATCATATCGAGACCTTTGGATGCCAAATGAACAGTAGAGATTCTGAGAAAATATCCGGTATATTAAAACAGATTGGCTATATTGAAACTGATACTGAGGACGCTGATTTTGTCCTTTATAATACATGTACAGTCAGAGAAAATGCCAATAATCGTGTATATGGACGACTGGGATATGTGGGAAGATTAAAAAAGAGTCGTCCTGGTATGTTAGTTGCCATATGTGGTTGTATGATGCAAGAGACTACAGCAGTAGAAAAGATTAAGAATAGCTATCCTTTTGTAGATATTATCTTTGGAACCCATAATATTTTCAAGCTTGCTGAACTAATAAAAACTCGGCTTGATAATGAAGAAGTTGGAAGAAAACAGTCGGATCGTATGGTTATAGACCTTTGGAAGGATACAGATATGATTGTTGAGAATCTTCCTAATGATAGAAAGTATCCATTTAAGGCAGGCGTTAATATCATATTCGGATGTAATAACTACTGCAGTTATTGTATAGTTCCCTATGTTCGTGGAAGAGAGAGAAGCCGTAATATTAAGGATATCATAGATGAAATAAAATCATTGGTAGACGATGGTGTTAAAGAGGTTATGCTTCTTGGGCAGAACGTCAACTCCTATGGTAAGAATTTAAATCCAAAGGCAAGTTTTGCAGAGCTTTTAAAAGAGATAGAGAAAATTGACGGTATTAAAAGAATACGTTTTATGACTTCTCATCCTAAGGATCTGTCACAAGAGCTTATTGATGTCATGGGTGCTTCCAAGAAGATATGTAAGCATCTACATCTTCCTATGCAATCGGGTAGTACAAGGCTTTTAAAGATTATGAATCGCAAATACACTAAGGAAAGTTATCTTGATTTAGTCCGAAGAATTAAAAATGCAGTACCTGATATATCCCTAACAACTGATATTATTGTGGGCTTTCCGGGCGAGACAGAGGAGGACTTTTTAGAAACCTTGGATGTAGTTCGAAAGGTTGGCTTTGATAGTGCCTTCACCTTCTTGTATTCTAAGCGTACCGGAACACCTGCAGCCAATATGGATAATCAGATAGAGGATGATGTTGCTAAGGATCGCTTTGATAGATTGCTTAGTGAAATTCAAGACTCATCGGCAAGGGCAGCTGGAAGGGACGAGCATAAAGTTTTGGAGGTATTAGTGGAGGAGGTTAATTCACAGAATGAAGCCTTGCTAACCGGTAGGTTAAGTAATAATATGCTAGTTCATTTTGAAGGTGATAAAAGCCTAATAGGAGAAATTATTCCGGTTTATTTACAAGAAAGTAAAGGCTTTTACTATATAGGCAGGCAGCTATAGAAGAATAGTTATTATAAGAAGATTAACAGATGTATAAATTGACAAGGAATTTTAAGTTTATACATCTGATTTTGTCATATTGATCAAAATATTCTAAGCGCATACTTGACATATTTCCATTTACAGTTTAAAATTTAAATATTGTATTATTTATAACAAATGTTTTTCAGATATATATTTATAACTTTATTGGGCAAGTGGAATAACTTGCTAATTCAACTTGCATAAATAATTTGCATATATATATAATCATTTGTAATTGTACAATGAAAACTAAATAAGGAGGTGCTCCTGTGCCAATTGAAGTAGTAGTTATGATTGCTATTGTGGCTACCTTCGTGATAGTTGCTCCTCTTGCTTGGAAATTTGCGATTGCTTATCGTATTAAGGTTTATGAAGCTAAGATTGGTACTGCAGAAGAAAAGGCAAGGGAAATCATAGATGAAGCTTTAAAAACAGCTGAAACTAAGAAGAGAGAGGCATTGCTCGAAGCAAAAGAGGAATCCCTAAAATCCAAGAATGAATTCGAGCGGGAAACTAAGGAACGAAGAGCAGAGTTACAACGCTATGAGAAACGGGTTTTGAATAAGGAAGAAACCCTGGATCGGAAGACTGAGGCACTGGAAAAAAAGGAAGCAAAACTTTCTGTAAAGGAAGCGGAACTTGACAAAACCAAGCAAGAGGTTGAAGAGTTCCATGCAAGACAATTACAGGAGCTGGAGAAAATCTCTGGACTTACCTCCGAACAAGCTAAGGAATATCTGTTAAAGACTGTTGAAGAAGAAGTTAAACATGAAACTGCTGTTCTCATTAAGGATTTAGAGAATAAAGCAAAAGAAGAAGCTGATAAAAAGGCCAAAGAGTATGTGGTTACAGCCATCCAGCGCTGTTCCGCAGATCATGTGGCTGAGACTACAATTTCTGTTGTTCAGCTTCCTAACGATGAAATGAAGGGGAGAATTATCGGTAGAGAGGGACGTAATATACGTACCCTTGAAACTATGACAGGTGTTGATTTGATTATAGATGATACACCTGAAGCTGTTATTTTATCAGCCTTTGATCCAATCAGAAGAGAAGTTGCAAGGATTGCACTAGAGAAGCTGATTGTTGATGGAAGAATTCATCCTGCAAGAATTGAAGAAATGGTGGAAAAGGCTCAAAAAGAAGTAGAAGTGATGATTCGTGAGGCCGGTGAGGCTGCCACACTGGAAGTAGGTGTGCATGGAATTCATCCTGAACTTGTCAAACTTCTAGGCAAAATGAAATTTAGGACAAGCTATGGTCAGAATGCTTTGAAGCATTCAATAGAAGTATCCGTTATTGCAGGCTTATTAGCCAGTGAAATAGGAGTTGATATTAGACTTGCGAAACGTGCCGGTTTATTGCACGACATCGGTAAATCTGTTGATCATGAGATAGAGGGAACCCATGTCCAGATTGGTGTAGATTTATGTAGAAAATACAAAGAATCAGCTGTTGTTATTAACGCAGTAGGCGCCCATCACGGAGATGAAGAATTCCAGTCCTTGATTGCAGGTATAGTTCAGGCGGCTGATACTATTTCAGCAGCCAGACCGGGAGCAAGACGTGAGACCTTGGAAACATATACCAACAGACTAAAACAATTAGAAGATATTACCAACGGCTTTAAGGGAGTAGATAAGTCTTTTGCTATTCAGGCTGGTAGGGAAGTTCGAGTTATGGTAGTACCGGATCAGATAAGTGATGCAGACATGGTTTTATTAGCTCGTGACTTATCAAAGAAGATTGAAAATGAATTAGAGTATCCGGGTCAGATTAAAGTGAATGTAATTAGAGAATCCAGAGTTACAGATTATGCGAAGTAATAAAGAGGGATGTTGACTATGTCAACATCCTTTTTTGAAATAAAGGGAAAATTTGTTCTAATAATAAATAGTCTAAAAATTAATTGTAAATAATTATATATATGATATTATATAGTAAAAGTGAAAGAATTTATAGTAATTTAGACTTATATTGCTTTATATAGGTATTTACAAAGGAGACTTTACTGAAATGAAAAAAAATAAACAGTGGATCAAATGGTTTTTAGCTATAAATGTTACAGCATTAATTATTTTAGTTGTGATTATGATATTGAAAGTCACTAATTTACAGGGTGATGCAAGAGTAATAAATTATGCAGGCAGAGCTCGTGGTGCCACACAACGCTTAGTAAAGCAGGAATTGTCAGGTTTTCAGAATGATGATTTGATATTAACCTTGGATGCTATACTTAATGAGCTTTTTACAGGTATAGGAAACAATAATTTGAGTCTATTAAAGGATAAATTTTATCAAAGTAAGCTGAAGGAGCAGATAGAAGCCTGGGAAGATTTAAAAGAAAAAATCTATACTACGAGAGATAAGCCAGATAATGCCGGGGAGCTATTTATATTAAGTGAAAAATATTACGATATTTCAGACGATACAGTGGATGCGGCAGAAACTTATTCTGCTAATTCAGCTTTATTTTTAAAGAATCTTGAGTATATTATAGTAATTGTATCAATTATTATCTTTGTAACTATTATATTGCTTTCATATAACTTATTACATTTAGCCCGTTTGAACAAAAAATTAAATGAGGTTGCTTATATTGATACTTTAACTGGACTTCCTAGCAGGAGTCAGTGTGAAATAAAAATGGCAGAAGGTGGAATAATCGAAAAAGACTTGGAAGTATCTTGTCTGATGTTCGATCTAAATAATTTAAAAACAACTAATGACGAGCTTGGACATGCAGCCGGAGATAGTCTACTAATTAACTTTGCTAATATCCTAAGAAGCAGTGCACCTGAAAGGATGTTTATTGGGAGATTTGGTGGAGATGAGTTTATTGGTATTATTAAAGACACAAGTGAGAAAGAAATCCAATTGTTTATAAAGACGTTAGAAAATAATATAGAAAAGTACAACGAAAATAATATTATTATAATCAGCTATGCTTACGGATATGCAATGTCATCTTCTTATAAAGAAATAACTATAAAAGGATTACTGGCACAAGCTGACAAAGAAATGTACAAAAGAAAGGCACAAATGAAGAACTACATAGCATAAAATATAATTCTTGCGAAAGTGGGTGAATAATGGAGATAATCACCATCAACCAAGATGAGAAAGATTTTAGAACTTCTTATTTTGCTATGCTAAATCATTTTCCAATACCAATCGAAGTGTTTTCTCCAGAAGGTATAAGTATATTTGTCAACAGTGAATTTATCGATTTTTTTAGAATTTTATATCCATCAGAGATAATCGGTAAATTTAATATCCTTGAAGAACCATTTCTTAATGAAAAAACTGGTTTTTCTGATTATTTGAAGCGTGTATTTTCCGGAGAGATTCTGTCCTTTACTGATTTTAGGGTACCATTTGAGGAAATTCAAAACCGTTTTAGTGTAAAGAGTAACAAACCCTTAGATAATGAAATATATCAAGATATAATAAGCTTTCCTTTATTTAACGAGGATGGATCGGTGAATTATATTATTACAGTGTTTATTACAAAACGTATATATCAGTCTAGATTTGACACCATAAAAGCAAGGGATTACATAGATAACCACTGGATGGAAGACTTTAATTTAGATGAAATTGCAAAGCATACAGGTTTATGCAAACATTACCTTTCTAAATTATTTAAAAATTTTATTGGAATGACACCCTACGGTTATTATCAGGAAGTTAAGGTTAAAAAGATTAAGGAAGCTCTTCAAAACAATAAGCTTAGCATCAGTGAGGCATTTATGTCATGTGGAGCAGACTATAGCGGAGGAATAGCAGATACATTCAAAAGAAAGACCGGAATGACACCTTCCATGTATAGAAAATCCTTATATAATAAAAAATCAGACAACATAGAGGAAGACGATCAATATCAAGCTAAGAATACTTATAATACAGCTGACGATATTGAAACTCAGAAAAGATTATTTAAAATTGCTGAGCTTTTTCCCATCCCTATACAGATATTTAGAGTAAACGGAGATATTGTATATATTAATGAAGCTGTACTTAGGATGTGGAATATCTTGGATGACACTCAAATACTAGAAAAATACAATTTACTTCGCGACCCATTTGTTCATGGATACCCCCAGCTTAGCGATGGAGTTAAAAAAGCATTTAAAGGAGAGATTGTTCTTATCCAGGATATCCGCATTCCTTTAGAAAGCTTTTGGGAATGGTATAAAACGAGAACCGAAGCCTATGACATTGAAGCAGTCTATACTGATATCTTGAACTTTCCTATTAAGGATAATGATGGTAATATGATCTATATGGTAAGTATATTCTTTACAAGTAGGATATATAAGGGTAAATCAGAGGTTGCCAAGGCAAGAGAATATATCGAGAATAATTGGCGAGAAGATTTTGATATGGAGAAGATATCTGAGATTGCTTGCTTGAGCTCTTCCCATCTTGTTAGGTTATTTAAAAAGCATACAGGAGTGACACCTTATAGATATTATCAGGATCTTAAAGTTATTAGATTAAAGGAAGTTCTTCGTGATAAAAATTTAAGTATTGCAGAAGCATTTTTATCCTGTGGATTTGAATATTCAGGTAATTATGCCAGATTCTTTAAAATGCATGTTGGCATGACTCCATCCCAATACCGTAAAAGTATAAAAATATAAAATTATCTTAGTATTACATAATGCTCTGGTATGTATATCTTAAGCGGATTAGTTAGTCTGATTAAGACATACATACCAGGGCATTTATTTTGGCAAATATATTACTATATGCATTCTTTTTAATTGCTTTTTCGGCAAATTGTACAACAAATCCTTGACAGGCGGACACATGATGTTTGTAGAAAATACTTTTTTAAATTTTTTTGATATTTTTGTTGCTTTTTAAAAAAAATTATATTACAATGATACTCAAATTCTTGAAAGGGAAAATATGAAAGAATAAGGAAGGTGCATAATGGCATTAACATTATCTAAGAAGGCAATGGCGGTTAAGCCTTCATCTACATTAACTATTACTGCAAAAGCCAATGAAATGAAAGCAAATGGTATCGATGTTGTAGGATTTGGAGCAGGAGAGCCGGATTTCAATACACCGGATAATATCTGTGAAGCAGCTATCAAAGCTTTAAAAAATGGATTTACAAAATACACACCAGTACCTGGTACACTTGAGCTTCGTAAAGCAATATGTGAAAAGTTTAAGGTATCAAATAATCTAAAATATGAGCCTGATCAGATAGTTGTAAGTAACGGTGGAAAGCATTCCTTGACTAATATATTCTCAGCAATATTAAACCCCGGTGATGAAGTAATAATTCCTTCTCCTTACTGGTTAAGCTATCCTGAAATAGTAAGACTTGCAGATGGTATTCCTGTATATGTTAGAGCAGAGAGGTCTCAGGATTATAAAATCTCAGCAAAACAGCTTGAGGATGCTTGTACCGATAAGACAAAAGCTTTAATCTTAAATTCTCCAAATAATCCTTCAGGTATGGTATACACCAAAGAAGAGCTTGAGGCTATTGCTAAGGTTGCTGTAGAAAAAGATTTTTATGTTGTTGCCGATGAAATGTATGAGCATTTGATCTATGGAGGAGAAGCTCATATCAGCATCGCATCATTAAATGAAGAAATATATAAGCGTACAATTACCTGTAGCGGAGTATCTAAAAGCTATTCCATGACAGGATGGAGAATCGGATATACCGGTTCAACTAAAGAAATTGCAAAGCTAATGGGCAGCGTGCAAAGCCATCAGACCTCTAACCCTAATTCAATTGCACAAAAAGCAGCTTATGAAGCACTAGTAGGATCTCAGGAATTTGTCTATGCTATGAGGGATGAATTTGAAAGACGGTTAAACTATATGACAGAGCGTATTGAGAATATGAAACATATATCAGTGTTAAAGCCCCAAGGAGCCTTTTACTTATTCGTAGATATCAGTGCTACATTAGATAAGTTATATAAAGGGCAGAAAATTGAAAATGTTGACACACTGGCTAAAATCCTTATAGAGGATTATCAGGTGGCAGTAATTTCATGCGATGATTTCGGATTCAATGATCATATCCGCCTTTCTTATGCGATTTCCCTTGATGAGATAAAAAAAGGACTGGACAGAATTGAAGCCTTCCTAATCGACTTAAATTGATATCCCATGTGCTTATTTGATTGAATAATATTAAGTGGGTAGTATTTTAAAAAAATTGTTAAAATGCTACCTATTTTTTTTATTTTATGTTATATTCATAATATGTACTAAATACATATTCATGCATAAGCATACATAAGCAATAAATCACTATACCTTTAGGATGTAGTAAATCAATAAAAGTTGATTAATAATTCTAATCTTATTATAAAAGTAATATGGAAAGAGGTTAAATATGGCTTTATTTGGATTAATCGGTGTGGGTAATATGGGTTCTGCATTAATGAAGGCTACTATTAATGCCTTTGGTCAAGATGAAATTGTCTATTATGACTCCTCTATTGAAAAATGTCAGGAAATAAGTGAACAGTATAATCTATTTCCTGAGAATGATATTTTATCTCTTGTAGACAAATGTAAAATTATAATTCTCGCTGTAAAACCACAGCATCTATCTGAAGTCTTAAATAAAGTAAAATTAGCAATATTACCTAAGCATATTATATTATCTATTGCTGTCGGAGTCGAAATTCAGTCCATTAAGTCAAAAGTAGGTGGATGGGCAAGGGTGGTAAGAGCTATGCCAAATACACCTGCGCTTATTTTTAAGGGTTGTACAGGTGTAAGCTTTTCTTCAGATGAATATAGTGAAGAAGAGAAATCAAGGTTGGACACTCTCTTTCGTTCTTTTGGTGAATACGAGGTATTTGATGAAAGCTTTATGAATGCAGTGACATGTGCAAGCGGAAGCTCACCTGCTTATGTATATACATTTATTGAAGCTCTTGCTGATAGCGTTGTAAGTCTTGGGATTCCCAGGGATAAGGCTTATGTTCTTGTGGCTCAGACTGTTTTGGGAGCGGCATCTATGGTACTAGAAACAGGAGAACATCCCGGAGTACTTAAGGATAAGGTTTGCTCACCGGGAGGAACAACTATAGCTGCTATAAAAGCTTTAGAAGAGAATGGATTTAGAAATGCCCTTATGAAGGCAACAGATGCCTGCTACAAACGGGCCAAGGAGCTGTCTTTAGACTAAATATTGGAGGCAAGATTAATAAGATGGAACAATTCAAGAGAATTAAAAGAGAACTATCCTATAAAGGAAGAATAGTAGACTTTTATAGCGATACTATTTTAATAAATAATGAAAAACAGACTGTATTTGATTTTATAGAACATCAAGGAGCATCAGCTATGATACCTGTTGATAAGGATGGAAAAATCCTTATGGTACATCAACACAGAAATTCGATTGACAGCTATACACTGGAAATTCCTGCAGGAGGACTTAATCCGGGAGAGGACAACCTTACATGTGCCATCAGAGAATGTGAGGAGGAAACCGGTTATATACCTAATAAGGTTCAGCATTTAATCGATGTTCACACGACGGTAGCCTTTAGTAATGAGCTGATAAAAATATATTATTCAAATGATTTGACACCGTCAAGACAGAATCTAGATGAGAATGAATATATGGACGTAAATCGGTATTCCTTGGATGACTTAGTATCCATGATTTACTCTGGCAAGATTACCGATGCAAAGACTATCGCAGGCTTACTGGCATATAAAACAAAAATAGAAACAGAGTAGCAGCTAGAACAATACGGTGACTGAAACCACAACTTGTTCTATTTTCAAAATCCTGTCATATCTATCTAATGATAATAGAAACAGAAGATATTTTGTTTTATTATCAAATAGCAGATAAGGCGGGATGAGATAGTGAAGCTACTAAGATTAAAATTACATGGAATGAATATAATACAGATTTCAATTCTCCTCATGATCATAGGACTGTTTTTTGGTGTGTTTTCTGCAAATATGTTCCGATCCTTCTATTATGAAAGGATGATGAATAACCATAATGTTGTCTTTACTGAGATTGTCAGAGAGAATATTGATTATTCCGGCTTGTTCTTTTATATACTGGGTAATAATTTTAGAGAGTTTATTGTGTTCTGGTTACTTTCAATTACTATATTAGGTATTCCATATATAGTAATTAAGATAATAGCCTTCGGATTTTCAACTGGCTTTTTTATATCAGCAATAGCTATGCAATATGGATTTAAAGGTTTTTTGTTGATTCTTGTTTATAAATTTCCCCATGGTATAATTTATCTTCCAATAATAATTTTGTGTTTACATAGAGGATATAATTTAAGCAGATCGATATATTACGAAAACAGAGATTACATTGGAACAATCATTAGACAATTAAAATCATATTTTCTATTATTGCTTTTCTTATCTATTCTTTTAGTTTTAGGAAGCTTTTTAGAAGCTTATGTAGGTTCGTTTTTACTTAAGAAAACCTTAGGTTTATTTACTTAAGAAATCATCTGATTAATCATAAAT
>SHOH01000017.1:0-7364 GCA_004294845.1 Anaerolineaceae bacterium | reverse complement strand
CATCCAAGAGCGTAAAAATTAGGTACCAGGCACCAACCCAAGAGTGTTCCTCAGCTGGTGCCTGGTACCTTTTATTTACAGATGATCTGCAATCGTATATATTAACTTTTCGGATTCTTCCCAACCAAGGCAAGGATCCGTTATTGATTTACCATATACATGACCTGATATCTTTTGACTGCCACTCTCAATATAACTTTCAATCATTACACCCTTAACCAGTTTGGCTATTTCAGGGCTGATTCTTCTACTGTGAAGAACCTCCTTAATTATTCTGGGCTGCTCTGAAAACGTTTTATTGGAATTGGCATGATTTGCATCTACTATGGTTGCAGGATATTGTAAATCTCTTTCCTCATACATATGCAGCAAACGAATAAGATCCTCATAATGATAATTTGGAATGGCTTGGCCATGCTTATTTACCGCTCCACGAAGTATTGTGTGAGCTAAGGGGTTACCGGAGGTTTTAACCTCCCATTTGCGGTAGAGGAATGTATGGCTTTTCTGTGCAGCAATAACGGAATTTAACATAACGGATAAATCTCCGCTTGTGGGGTTCTTCATACCTGCCGGTATGTCCATACCGCTTATGGTAAGTCTGTGCTGCTGATTTTCAACAGAGCGAGCTCCTACAGCAACATATGAGAGTACATCCTCAACGTAGGGCCAGTTTTCGGGATAAAGCATTTCATCCGCAACTGTAAGCCCTGATTCTGCAATAGCACGTAGATGCATTTTTCTCATGGCGATTAAACCTTCTTGTAAATCAGGTTCTTTTTCAGGATCAGGCTGATGAACAATCCCTTTGTAGCCTTCTCCTGTAGTTCTCGGCTTATTAGTATATACTCTTGGTATCAAAACCAATTTGTCAGAAACTTTTTCCTGCACTCTTGCTAGTCTAGATATATAATCACATACGGCATCCTCATGGTCTGCCGAGCATGGACCGATTACAAGAAGAAATTTATCTGAATTTCCTCTAATAATATCTTTAATTTCTTTATCCCTTTCCTTTTTTCTTATAACATCCTTTTCGGGTAAGGGATAAGCCTTTAATAATTCACTCGGTGAAATTACCTCTTGTACGAATTCAAAGCTCATAGATGGAGCCTCCCTTCTAGATTTGATTCATTGTATAATTTTTTGTTGTTTTCGTCAATGCGAATATATTTTCATGCTTAATTTGCATCTTCATTAATAATATATTTTATGTTATAGAATATATTTTACTTAATTTTAAATAATATTTAATGTAGGAAATCTACCAATAAGTGTTATAATCAATTCATAATAATTAAATGGAGTGAAGTCAAATGCAAATGTATGATTTAATTAGCAAGAAGAAGAATAAGGGTGAGCTTAATAAGCAAGAAATAGAATTCATTATCGAAGGTTATACAAATGGAACGATTCCGGATTATCAGATGTCAGCATTTCTAATGGCCATTTGCCTTAATAAGATGACACATGAGGAAACAGCTAACTTTACGATTGCCATGGCAAACAGCGGGGATCTTTTAGACTTATCAGCAATTGAAGGATTGAAGGTTGACAAGCATAGTACAGGAGGTGTGGGAGATAAAACATCTCTTGTATTAAGCCCCATGGTCGCCTCCTTAGGTATACCCGTAGCGAAGATGTCGGGAAGGGGTCTTGGACATACCGGAGGAACCATAGATAAACTTGAAAGCTTCCCAGGTTTTTCAACTAACTTATCCTCTGACAAATTTATTGATAATATTAACAAAATCAAGCTGGCTATTGTAGGTCAGACAGCCAATCTGGCTCCTGCAGATAAAAAAATATATGCCCTTAGAGATGTAACTGCAACAGTCGACAATATTTCACTTATTGCTTCTAGCATTATGAGTAAGAAGATTGCCTCCGGAGCTGATGTCATTGTTCTTGATGTTAAGACCGGAAGCGGTGCCTTTATGAAAAGCTATGAGGACTCCCTAGCCCTAGCTAACGAAATGGTTCAAATCGGAACTTTAGCTAATAAACCAACCTATGCAGTTATAACTGATATGAATCAGCCTCTTGGTAGAGCAGTAGGTAATGCACTTGAGGTTAAAGAAGCTATAGAAACTCTTTATGGTCAAGGTCCGGAAGATCTGCTTGAGGTAAGCATCACACTTGCTTCCTATATGCTTCTTGGAGCAGGCAGAGTCACATCAGCCGAGGAAGGAAGAGCATTGCTACTTGATACAATTAAGAATAAGACTGCTTTGGATAAGATGGCTCAATTTATCCATGCACAGGGTGGAGACAGCGAATTTGTCTATAATCCAGAGTTGCTAAAGACAGCCACTATACATTATGATGTAAAATCACCTTCAGACGGTTATGTAAGTGAAATAAAAACCGATGAAATAGGCATGGCTTCCTTACTTTTAGGAGGTGGAAGAATAACAAAGGACAGTAAAATCGATCTAAGTGTAGGTATTATTATTCACAAGAAATTGGGTGATAAGGTATCTAAGAACGAGACTCTTGCCACTTTGTATGCAAATGATGACGAAAAGAGAAAAGAGGCGAAAAAGAGACTTGTCAATGCTTATATTATCAGCAAGGAAAAGGTCAAGCGTCCACCATATATATATAGCGTAGTCACAAAGGATGGTGTTAAAGAAATAAGGTAATATTTATCTGTTGCTTCATAAAATATAATGAGAAAGTCTATTTGTATGTTTTATGTTGCGACGGAGGTTATCATGAATATTATAAAAAATAATAACAAATCACTTAAAGGAATCATTATATTAATAATTGTATTAGTAGTAGTATTTTCATTATATCGAAACTCTGGTCTATTTTACAGAAATGGAATTATTCTTCCGTTTAGCCTGCATCTTAATAAGCAGGAGGTGTATCTTGTAAAGGGCGAGGAGTTTCGATTAATTGTTTATAGAATTAATAAACGAGTATCATTTCACTCGACAAACTTCCGTGTAGCTGGAGTTAATTTTAACGGAAGAGTATTTGCTTATCAAACAGGAAAGACTTTTATTGTTGCTAAAGTTGGCAATAAAGAGCTAAAATGTCGTGTTAAGGTTATTGATTTAAATAAGGAGCAACTGAATCTTCATGTGGGTGAATCCTATAGATTAGGAATAAAAGGTCCTGCATTCTTTGCAAAATATAAAAGCAGCAACCCAAGTGTTGCCTCTGTGAATATATTTGGTAAAGTAAAGGCGAAAAGCACCGGAATAACGACTATTACAGTTAATGTAAAAGGAAAAATTCTTAGATGTAGCGTTACAGTCAGATGATTTGACCTCTCATGACTAAAATCACGAGTGTTCTTAGTTATGTTTTTAAATTTTGTAGACAAATTTATGTAAGGATTGGTCTAAAATGCTATAGCATGGATTAAAATATTAATAATAGTATTTTAGCGGAGTATAATATGAAAAGAATAATTGCCTTGCTTTTTTTATTAGTTTTAATCCTTTGTTTACCTTATTCTTTATCAAGTGCAAAAATTAAAAATACGAAACCGGAGATAAATGATGTTATACCTGTTACAGCGATAGCAGATGCAAAGATGGAGCTGGCAACACCTTCTGCCGTATTAATAGAGGGGTCAAGCGGAACGGTAATCTTTGAAAAAAATAAGGATGAAAGATTAAAACCTGCCAGTGTTACAAAGATTATGACATTATTATTAATTTTTGAAGCCTTAGAAGAAGGCGCAATCAACCTAATGGATGATGTTAGTGTAACAGAGCATGCTGCTTCCATGGGTGGGTCACAGGTTTATCTCGAGCCTTATGAGGTTCAAAATGTAGACACTATGATTAGATGCATCAGTATTGCCAGCGCAAATGATGCCTCAGTAGCTATGGCTGAGCATATTGCAGGTTCTCATGAAGAATTTGTAGCTAGAATGAATAACAGAGCTAAAGAGCTGGGTATGAATAATACAAATTTCGTTAATTGCACAGGCTTAGATGCAGATAACCATTACACAACAGCCTATGACATAGCATTAATGTCTAGAGAGTTAATTACCAAGTTTCCACAAATTAGTAATTATTGCACTGTCTGGATGGATACCTTTGTACATACAACAAAAAAGGGAAGAACAGAGTTCGGACTGACCAACACCAATAAGCTTATAAAGTCATATAAGGGTATTACAGGATTAAAAACAGGATCCACAAGCCTTGCAAAATACTGTTTATCTGCCACAGCAAGACGAAACAATATGGATTTGATTGCGGTTATTATGGCGGCTCCGGACACTAAAACAAGATTTATGGAAGCAGCCAAGCTGCTAAACTATGGCTTTGCTAATTATTCCATCTATGTAGATGATCATAAGGATGTTACCTTAGAGCCTGTAAGAATAACTAAGGGAGTAACAGATTATGTGTACGGCAAAATCAGAGGTGATTTTTCATATCTATGTTCTAAAGGGAAATCTCCCGAAAACATCAGAAAAGAAATAGTACTATATGAGAAGGTTCCTGCCCCTCTTACCACAGAGGATAAAATCGGTGATATCATATATTATTATGATAATGAAAAGATAGGAAGCGTAGATATCCTAGCCACAGAAAACATCCCCAAAGCAGGATATAAAGACAACTTCATCAAGTCAATAAAGAAATTTTTCCTAGCCTACAACTAATCCACAATGAAATGAATTAGTCTATTCCTGTCTGTCTATATATTATAATCTTGAGTAAAATAGTCTGAGAATGATGACAATAAGGGAGTCATCATTCGCAGACGTCCTATTAGTCATATTGGTATTTTAGCAGACATCCTACAATAATCATTATTGACACTTTTTATGCTTACAGTTATATTATAATGGATGGAACTTAGTCTGTATGACATAAGGCTGAAAGGAGACATCATGATATATATTTGGGTTATAATCGGATTGATATTATTTGCTATTCTGTGGTCATTCTTAGAACATAGAAGGATAGTAAAATCAAAATACATCATTTGCTCTAATAAACTTAGTAAAGATATTCATGGTTTATCATTTGTTGTACTTGCGGACCTACACAATAGAAGCTACAGTAAAAATAACAAATCTCTTATAAGAAAAATATTGGAACAGAAGCCGGATTTTGTTATAATAGCGGGGGACATGGTTACCAAGAGGAAACCCTGCTATCCTGGGATGGCATATAATTTGATTAAAGAGCTCTCAGAACATTATCCGGTTTATTATGCCTATGGCAATCATGAACAATATTTTGAAGACTTGGCTTACTCAAAGAATGAGGATGAATATAAGAAGCATATTGCTCTATATGAATCTTGGAACATTTATAAGGAAAAGCTAAAGAAATTAGGGGTTTTCTTATTAGATAATAAGAGTATTATACTACAATATAATTATAGCAAGATAACAATTACCGGTCTTTCTATCTCAAGAGATTTCTATAGTAAAGGTAGCACGTTAAGCTTAGAACAGGATGAAATTCATGGTAAAATAGGAAGTAGAAGTAAGGAAAGCTATCAGATACTGATTGCACATAATCCCATATATTTTTCTGACTATATTAAGTGGGGAGCTGATTTGATATTATCAGGACATATGCATGGTGGCCTGGTACGCCTGCCTTTTGTCGGCGGCCTAATATCTCCTCAGGTAAAGTTATTTCCCAAATATGATGCCGGACAATATATTAAAAACGACAGTCATATGTTAGTATCAAGAGGCTTAGGGAGTCATTCCTTTATGCCAAGATTTTTCAATTCGCCTGAACTTATGAAGATAACACTAATGAGAGAATAGGGAAAGGGGTACTATGAGTATTCGTGTAAAGCTGGAAGCATTCGAGGGGCCATTAGACCTTTTGCTTCATTTGATTGATAAAAATAAAGTTAATATATACGATATTCCTATTGTGGAAATTACCGAGCAATATCTGGAATACATAAAGCTTATGGAAGATAAGAATCTGGAGATAATGAGTGAGTTTCTTGTTATGGCTGCTACTTTAATTAATATTAAATCGCGTATGCTATTACCTGCACCTGTAGTAGAGGATGAAGAGGTAGTTGACCCTAGACAAGAGCTGGTGGACAGGCTATTGGAATATAAAATGTTTAAGTATGTTTCAGATCAGCTAAGGGACAAGCAGGAGGATGCATCCAAGGTTATGTTCAAATCACCGTCAATTCCTAAGGAAATAGCAGATTATAAGGAAGAAATTGATGTTTGTGAATTAATTGGCGATTTGACATTATCAAAGCTTCATGAAATATTTACATCTATAGTTAAGAAACAATCTGACAAGATTGATCCTATTCGTAGTAAATTCGGGAAAATCGAGCAGGAGGAATTCAATCTGGCAGATATATTTATTCAAATACAAGAGCATGGTATGACGAACAAGATTTTTTATTTTAGGAATCTTTTAGAACAGCAAACAACAAAGATGGAAGTAATTGTGACCTTTCTTGGGATTTTGGAACTTATAAAGTTGGGCCGAATAAAGATAGAACAGGAGCATATGTTTGATGACATCCGGATTACTTATCTGGCTAAAGACATAATAACCATGGAGGAGGCAGGATTTTAGTGGAATTAAAATTAGTGGAAGCGCAGATAGAAGCCATTCTTTTTACTATGGGAGAGGCGGTTGAATTGGATAGGCTGTCTTTGGCAATCGACCATGATGAGGATACAACCCGAAAAATAATCCAAAACATGATAGACAAGTATGATGATGAAAGCAGAGGTATACATATTATTGAACTGGATGGAGCATACCAATTATGTACCAAGGCTTCTATGTATGAATCCATCATTAAGATAACACATATTCCTAAAAAGCATATACTGACAGAGGTAATACTTGAAACCTTATCTATCATAGCTTATAAGCAGCCCATAACAAGGCTTCAGATTGAAGCAATACGCGGTGTTAAATCAGATCATCCTATTAATAAATTAATAGAATATAATTTAATCTGTGAATTAGGACGTATGGATGCACCTGGAAGACCGATTTTATTTGGTACCACAGAGGAGTTTTTGCGTAGCTTTGGATTACAATCCTTGGATTTATTACCGGCAGTAAATCCCGAAAAACTGGAGGATTTTAAGCTTCAAGCCGAGGAAGAGGCAGAACAGCTAACATTGGACATCTAAACTAACACTAATACTAAACAATGGGTTTAGATATATTAAAAATAATGCTTGCATAATGGAATATATTTTATTATAATGTCCACGATAAGCAGATTAGTCTAAGATAAATAGTGCATTTTATATGACATGTCTTTTATGTCATAATAAAATGTAATATTTAGCTTAGATAAGTGCAACGTGAATAGGTTCAGCTTCGCTGAACCTTTAGAAAGAGCGAAGCTCTTGAGCCTAATCT
>SHOH01000295.1 GCA_004294845.1 Anaerolineaceae bacterium | reverse complement strand
CCTGGTAGTTCTCCTTATCATATTTATAAACCATTGCTGTCAATTCATATATAGGTAATCCGATAGCATGTGTTCCTACATGCACGGTAGCCCCGGCATGTCCAATCCCATGGCACAAGGCACCATATTCACTATCATTAATCTCTTTTGCCACCGCATGCGAATCTAAAATAGCCCTTTTAGCTATAGGCATTTTTATTTTTCCTCTTGCCCAGTCTTCACAAAGCTCCAGGCTCCTTCTTGGTCTAGGTTCATCTGGATACTTTGCTTCAAATTGCTCCAATGGGATCTGAGCACAATCCAATGCCCACATTACTAGTATTCGATGGTTTTGAATTTCCATGAGCTTTCTCAATTTCTGCAAACACTTACTATCATGAGAAAAGAACATTTTATTTTTCTTCTTGATTCTGATATCTACATCTGAATACATAAAAACTCCTAACTTATATACTTGAGGTATTATCCACATTCATGCTGCCATTTTTCTTTTACATTCTCTTCACCTTTATAATAATCTACTCTACTACTTTGCTCATAAATCTCATGATTTTGAACTATATTTATTTTATCTGAATCCGGATACTCACATACATCCAGTCCTGCCTCTGTCTTTAAGTCAAGATACTTACAGGGTTCCCCTGTATGGTTATATAGCTGATGGGCACCTTCAGGTCCTATCTCAAAGAACACGATATCACCTTCATTTAGCTCAACAAATTCTTTAGGTGTTCTAAGCATTACTTTTCCACTCAGAATAACGAATATTTCCTCAGCATTTCTATGGAAATGATAAGGACATGAATACTTACCGGGGTCTAGTGATCTTACATGAAAAAATAAGTGCTTAGATCCAACTATTTCAGACAGTCTTTCACTGGTATGAAATGAAAACTCAGGAATTGGTGATTGTCTGAGTTTGTATGTAATGTTTGATTCGTTGAAAATATGAGCCATTTATTAAATCTCCCCTTATCTATTATTATTTTTTTGTTCAACTATAGCATCTTCTTACTAAATTAATAATATTATATCAGGTATATTCTGTCAATTAGTAACAATTAATTGTAGGCCTTCGCTACTCTGGGCAAACATATAAAAAGCCCAAAGTATTCCACTTTGAGCTTACCTCTATATTCTATGGCTCAATAATAACTCTTGTCCCTATCC
>SHOH01000294.1 GCA_004294845.1 Anaerolineaceae bacterium | reverse complement strand
TAAATGCTTTTTCCACTGAACTCACCGCCTCCTATAATAGTAATATTATACCATAGAAGGCAGATTTATTCAAACATTTGTTCTGTCAAGATTGCGTTTAGTTAGCTTAGGATTTTAATGGGTAGAATCTTCCCTTGATGATAAACTTAGATATATTCACCATCATTATAATCATTTCCTGATTATTATCAATCCCTTATTCCTCTTTTGTTTTTATTGTTTTTATAGCGTCTGCAATTAGTCCCCTCAAGGACTTTGCCGCTTAAGCGGTGCTTCGCAGCATAAGAGGGTATTGGGATTATTCGCATGGACGATTTAATACCGGTCACTTCTTCCAGGCTCATTTCTGATAACTTTATCCATCGTTTCCATAAGCATCGTCATAATGTTCCTGCCCATTTCATCGGTTCCCTTTTTTACTCCGATAGCCAGATCGGAAGCATCTTTCTTAGTTGCAAGTGTATCTGAAATATTTTTTGCAAATCCTTCTAGATTCTTAGTTAAACACTGTAGTATAATGTTATACATGAAAGGCACCTTCCTTTGTAGTTTAGGTCTTTGAACAACCTAATTCTACGCTAACTTCTGTCAATATAAGATATACAAGAATTCATCTCACGACTAAAGTCACGAGTGTTCTTAGTTGTGTTAATAAAAAATAAGTCATTTCCAAATAATTAAGCAAATTGGCAATGGCTTATTTTAATTTAAAAGTATTAATTCTACCACATCTTACCCATAGTAATACTATAATTAAATCCTCTACTCCACATATATGAGTTAAATGTCATCTTTTGAATCTGCATCATGCTCCAATGTGCAGCCATACTCATAGGTTCGCCTTTGGTGGTCTTGGAATTATCATCCTTAGGCGCTTCCTTTGCCTGCTCAATCTTCTTAATACTGTCTCGAATCTCTTTCTTCTGTTCCTTGGTGCCAAACCTATATTGCGAACGTAGGCAGACCCATAGACCAGGTGAGGTTGCTATATCTTCCTTATCTTCTTTTGATAGGCTTTTCCACACCTCCTTAATCTGCTTCTTAACACTATCAACAGATTTCTTGCTTATCTTATCAGGCGATGCTTCTGAGTCTTTTTGCAACAGTTTAGAATATGCAATAATTTCACTATATGCCTGTAAAGACATTTCTGTAAGAGGTGGCTTACCT
>SHOH01000293.1 GCA_004294845.1 Anaerolineaceae bacterium | reverse complement strand
TTCTGACTGTTCTCAGCGCAGTTACCTACGCTTCAAACTTTCATTTGGTTATCTTATTTACACTGTTTAGTTTTCAAAGATCAATTCCATATCTTGCCGCCGTATCAACCGGCGACGTTTATTATCTTATCACACAGCTTTTCTGTTGTCAATAAGGTATTTCATGGTTGACCTGGTAATTCGCCGCTATAAATATAATATATATTTGAACATCATCCAAAAATGACAGAAGCTGCCATATAGTACAAAAATGTGGAATACTTCATGAAATCCAAATACCTTTGATTTTAGCCTGGGCCATTTAGTACCGTAAATAATTGCGCCTACTGTGTATAATAAGCCTCCGGCAATAAGCCAAAGCATTGCGGCCATCGGCATCGTTCTTACAAGAGGTATAAATGCAATCACTATAAGCCAACCCATTAAGAGATAGAAAAAGGTATACAGCCATCTTGGCGCATTGAACCATAATACTTTTAATATAACGCCAACCATTGCAATACTCCAAATACTGATAAGAAGACTCCAGCCCCAGCCTCCTCTCAATGGAATCAGGCATACCGGCGTATATGTCCCTGCTATAAGAACATAAATCATCATATGATCTATCTTTCTTAGTATTCTCGTACCTTTTTCAGATACAACAAGCAAATGATATATGGAACTTGCCGTGTATAAAAGTATAAGACTTGCTCCGAAGATTGAAAAAGATACAATATGCCATACCGTACCATTCTCCGAAGCATAGCGCACTAATAAGCAAAGACCTGCAATTGAAAGCAGTGCCCCTGCGAGGTGCGAGAAACCGCTGAATGGATCTTTCACTTTTATTCCCATCTTCTCTCCTTTTTGCTAATCCCTTTCCTCAAGTAGTATTTATTACTATGTATTGTCATATCAATATTATATATTAGAGTTATTATATATTCAATAAATATTTTTATTCATACATATCTTTTGTCTCGTTATTTATTAAGGACATGTATGGTATACTATATAGAAAGATTGCCTGTGTAAAACTCATAGTAAGGAGATGTTTATATGGATTTTAATGAAAGTACCCTTTTCAATATAATGGAGGAGATTTCTCATAGAAAAGATATTAAAATTTCTGATATCCCTGATATTGAACTTTACATGGATCAAGTCACTACATTTATTGACAATAAATTAG
>SHOH01000141.1 GCA_004294845.1 Anaerolineaceae bacterium | reverse complement strand
ATGAGAATTTATAATACATTAACACAGCAAAAAGAAGAGTTTATTCCTATTGAGAAAAATAAGGTTCGTATGTATGTCTGTGGACCGACCGTATATAATTATATTCATATCGGAAATGCAAGACCAGCCATTTTCTTTGATACGGTAAGACGATATTTTGAATATAAGGGCTATGAGGTAAATTACGTATCAAACTATACGGATGTTGACGATAAAATTATAAAACGAGCACTTGAAGAGGGCACATCCTCAACTGAGATTTCCGAGCGCTATATCAGAGAATTCGAGGTAGATATGGATACCCTTAATGTACTTCCCGCATCTTATCATCCTAAAGCAACAGAAGAAATCGACGGTATGATTAAGATGATTACAAGCTTAATCGAGAAAGGTCATGCATACGAGAAAAAGGGAACGGTTTATTTTAGAACCAGAAGCTTTGAGGAATACGGTAAGCTTTCTAAAAAGAATATTGATGATTTAGAAGCAGGGGCAAGGATAGCAATCAGTGAGGAGAAGGATGATCCCATGGATTTCGTTCTTTGGAAGCCAAAGAAGGAAGGAGAGCCTTACTGGACATCACCTTGGGGAGACGGTCGTCCCGGATGGCATATCGAATGCTCTGTAATGAGCAGCAAATATCTTGGTGAGCAGATTGATATCCATGGAGGCGGAGAGGATTTGATATTCCCCCATCATGAGAATGAGATTGCCCAGAGTGAGGCCGCTACAGACAAGCAATTTGCAAGGTATTGGATGCACAATGCCTTCATCAACATAGATAATAAGAAAATGTCAAAATCAGAAGGCAATTTCTTTACGGTAAGGGATATTTCTAATGAATATCCCGGACAGGTCATACGGTTCTTCATGCTCAATGCCCACTATCGCAGTCCCCTAAATTTTAGCAGAGATTTGATTGAAGCAGCGAAAAACTCACTGACACGTATCATAACCTCTGCCTGGCAGTTGGAGTTTCTTCTTAAAAGTGATGCCATAATGAAAGAGGAAATTTCTGAGGATGAAAGAGTTATATTGCAGGAAGCGGATGCTCTGAGGGAGAAATTCGATAGCGCCATGGAGGATGATTTTAATACAGCAGATGCCATAGCTGCAATCTTTGAGCTGGTAAGACTAGCGAATGTAAATTGCACCGCTGATAGCAGCAGTAGGTTTATTATGGCTATGCATGACAGAATCGTATCCCTATGCGATATCCTTGGATTTGAAACAAAGAAAGAGGAGGAGATTCTTCCTGAGGAAATCGAAAGGTTAATTGAAGAAAGGCAGGTTGCCAGAAAAAATAAGGATTTTGTCAAGTCAGACCAAATCAGAGATACTCTACTCGATAAGGGCATAATTCTTGAGGATACAAGAGAAGGTGTGAAATGGAAAAGAAAATAAATGAACAAAATTTAATATCCATGTCAGCATATATTAAAAATGCTTGGAACCTTCCTGATACGGATATCAAATCATATTCCGGTCTTACTTTAGCTTATATCGGAGATGCAATATATGATTTGGTGATACGAACCTATGTAGTAGAGCAGGGCAATGCTCCCGTTAATAAACTCCATAAGCAGGTTGTAAAGTTGGTTAAAGCCTCTGCTCAAGCACAGCTTTATCACACCATACAGGATATGCTTACCGAAGAGGAAGAGGCTATATATAAGAGAGGTAGGAACGCCAAGTCCTTTACCTCTGCTAAGAATGCAGACATCGTTGAATACCGTACCGCTACAGGACTGGAAGCCTTAATCGGATACCTCTACCTAAGCGGACAAACCTCCCGCCTCCTAGAACTCATCCACCCAATATTCGATGAATAAACTATCCAATATATTAAGTACCAATGCTCAATAAATAAACTTACCAAATAATTAGTAACAATACTCAATGGATAAATTTGCCATATTATAATAGTGTTAATTCTTATCAACTGACTAATGACACAATAATAAGACTTAAAATCTTATCAATAAACTTTATAATATACTTACCAAGTAATTAGGTATAGAACTATTCGTAAAAATGAAACGGAAATCTGAAATAAGCGGTATGAACTCATTCGACTATGGAAATGTATTAGGACTTCTTGCATCTAAATATTTTGTGATAGATAATCAAATAGATCTGTTTGAGAGTAACGAGTTATCTATTTGATCATCTGATTATCGCAAAATAATCAGATGATAGAAGTCCTTATACATTGTAATCGGAGAATGAGTTCGTATTGCTTAGGGAAGATTTCCCTCACTGCTTATATTATATCCGTAACAATTGGTAAGTTTTTCTTAAGCATTTTGCCATTCTTTTGCCTTAAAATTTTCCTAAAATATCCCCAGGATGTGAAAACTGGCAATGATGACTATAATTAGAAGAGTTAATACTAGAATTAATTTTTCTTGGCAAGGAGGACGAATGACGAAAGGAAAAAGAAGGAATTATTTACTATCAGTGTTTACACTAACGATAGCTGTAGTCAGTCTGTTTATTGGTTTTCGATCAAATAAGCTGGCAAGTGTTATAGCTGCAGAGAATGAGACAGATACAGTTGATCTGAGGATTATTGGAACCACAGACCTACATGGACAGCTTAACAGCAATGACTATGAGCTAGGTGTGGATTATAATAATGGTGGTCTTGCTAGGGTATTTGACCTTATTAAGAAGACTAAAGCAGAGCTACCTGAGGGAAATACATTTACACTGGATGCAGGAGACGTATTATTCGATTATACAACAGAATACATCTTTTCAGCCAACCAAGAAGCAATTCAGCCAATCTATCTGGCGATGAAATATATTGGTTATGATGCTATAACATTGGGTAACCATGAATTTGATTATGGTTATGATTATATACTTCGTCAACTGGACGGTTCAGGACTTCGCGACATTACCATAGTATCTAATGTAACAGATGCAAGAACAGGGGAACATCCCTTCCTTGAAAACATGCTGATTACTCGTAAACTTAAGACCAGGTCAGGCAAAGAGGTAGAGGTGACGGTAGGTATTATCGGTCAGACAATTCCTACTCTGACTGGTAAAACTCATAGCTACGGCGGTATATTAATCGGCCAGGATATGGTGGAGAATGCAAAGACACAGGCCTTAAAATTAAAGGAAATGGGTGCGGATATTATTATTGCTCTGTCCCATACGGGAATAGGACCTGAAAATCCTGAGCTCGATTTTAAGAATGTAGCTTATGCATTAACTAAAATACCTGAGATTGATGTAGTTGTAGCAGGACATGAACACAATTTGTATCCTACAAGCGATATGTCTTCTGCTTATTATAGACTTCCTGGAGTTGATAAAGTAACTTACTTGATGAACGGCAAGAATGTAGTAATGGCAGGTGATAGAGGTAAAGCTATTGGCGTTGTGGATTTAGCTCTTGAAGTAAAAGGTGATTCAGTAAAAATCGTCAACCGTAAGTCTGATTTGCGGATGGTGACAGAGAAGAATACCAAAGAGGACAAAGTGGTTGCAAATATGTTTGGTGGATGGGAAGAGCAACTATTACACTATGCTTCGGATGTTCTAGCTCAGTTAGAGCCAGGCACGAAACTACAGAATTATTACGGCTTATTAGCTGATAATGCAGCAATGCAATTACTTAACGACTCAAAGATCCATTATGCTTCAAATCGTATCAAATCAACTCAGAAGAATTATATAGACCATCCTATTATAGCTGCTTCTACTTATGAAAGCTTTGGAGTTAAGTCTATATATGATTTCGTTAATATCAATGATAATATTACTGAGGCGAATTTAACCACTTTACAAAATTATAATAGTTATCTTTATGTATATACTATTACAGGAGCTCAGTTACGGGAGTGGCTGGAGTGGTCGGCTAGTGCTTATGAAACCATAGGAAGAAGTAAACCATGGAAGGATTCTACTATGTCATCCCTTATGGATGAATATGGGATTAAGTCTTTGATTCGTGAAGAGTGGCTGGATGATTGGAGCAATTTTTACGTTTTTGACGGCATAAGCTATGAAATTGATCCGTCTAAGGAGCCCAGGTATGATTTTTCGGGAAATCGTATCAGTAGAAATAAAAGAATAGCGAATGTATATTATCAAGGAAAAGAAGTTACTGATGATATGGAGCTCTTAATCGCTACCAATAAGATTACTAAACCCACCGCAGCAAATCAGGGGATAGAAAATCAGTCGGTTCTTAGGGGCTTTGTGAGAAGTCAAGCGATACTTGCAAGATATATTAAACAGCTTTCAGAAAGCGGTAGTATTATGCCCCAAGTAGATTATAATTGGAGATTAATATTACCTCGTAACTATCAATTTATTATAAAGGTACCGAGCTATACCAATGATTTATTTGAAAAGACACAATGGTATCAAAAACGCCTTACACAGCATGGTGGTTACAGCTATTATGCTGCGACTTATCCAATCAATAATGAGGATAATACAGCTCCACATTTGGTTATCGCTCCCCTTATAACTAATCCTACAGCAAGTCCTTATGAGATAGCGGTGGAAGTCTTTGATATTTCAGAGATTAAATATCTTAAATATAGAGATGGAGATTATGACAAAGATTATGACGCTTGGGTTGTAGCTAGAAACATACCAAGTAAGGGTTTCACCGTAATTAAGAATGATATATATACAATCTATGCAGAAGATATCCATGGAAATAAGGCTGTTAAGAGGATTTTTGTAGATAATTTCAACGATAATCTTTTACCAAGACCTATTGTGGATAACTACACTAACAGAAAGCAAAGAATAAGTGGAAAAGCCGAGCCTAATACAATTTTGGTGATTGAGACACCGAATAGTATATATGAGGAGAAAATAAACACAAACGGTACTTTCTCAGTCGCTCTCCCCGGACAACTGGCAGAAACCTATATTACAGTATATGTAAAAGATGATGAAAGAGGACTGGAGAGTGAGCGTGTTGAGGTTAGGATAAATCGTACCGGACCTAACCAGCCCCTTATTAATCCTATATATAACTATGAGAATTATATAACCGGTAATACCCGTGAGAATACCACTTCGGTTATCGCCATTATAGATAATACTGTGTATGTATCCGATAAAGGCGGCAAGGCATTATTTGAAGCAAACAAGGAAATATATGATCCTAAGCTAAAAATTGTTGAAACCTTAGTATCTGTGTCCTCTGATGGGCAATTTATCATAATACTTCCACCGCAGCTAGCTGGTACATCCGTAAAGGTATATGCTATAGATCATGTATCAAGAAACAGCAGGGTAAGTACTTCTACAGTAAATGAAGCGGCCCCCAATGCACCTATTGTTAATGAAGTCAGTAATATAGAAAAATCTATCACAGGATATGTTCCTTCAGGTGCAAATATCAGCGTTGACTTATATATTGAAGACAAGACTTATACTACAAAGACGGATAGAAATGGTCGTTTCTCATTTTCTTTTAAAGATCAACTATATGCAGGACAGTCCTTAGTCGTTGTCGCTAGCGACGTGAAGAATGGTGTAGAAAGAAGCAGCTTTCCGATAGAGCTTACTGTAAATGACATAAAAGACTATGTAAGACCTAATTCAACTAATTTGGTTTTAAACCGTATTACGGATAAATCTAATTTGATATCGGGATCTTATTATGCCGGTGGTAATGTATATGTTGCAATTACGAGAGGTGAAGGAAAGGATTTTACAAGTAATATTTATAGTACTTCAACCAACGAGAGTTCTAGATTCATTCATTATTTGGACGAAAAACTGGAGATAGGAACAAAGGTCTATGCTATGGTAAGATTTGTGGATGGCAGAATCATCTTGGCGACGTCATTCACTGTAACGGCCGGAAGACCTAATATGCCTACCCTTCTTAATGAAATTACCAATACTGATAAAATTGTAAACGTGGTGTCTATTAAGGATACTGAGATTGCCCTAAAGATTGGTAGTAAGACTTATACTACAAAAGTATATTATTACGATGAAGTATCTGATCAGTATATATATACATTGGCAACAGACAGAGATTTATCAGGAACCACAGTTGTAGTTACAGCATCAAATGATTCAGGTACAAGTGATCCTTTGATAACACAGCTTGTGAAGGTTTCACCAGATTCACCTAGTGTGAACAAGGTATATGAAGGTGACAAGATTATTACAGGTTCAATAGAGCTTCTGGATTATATCATA
>SHOH01000292.1 GCA_004294845.1 Anaerolineaceae bacterium | reverse complement strand
TTGCTTAATACCTGCCTTCAATTACTCACATCCATTCTAATAAGACTTGTCCTATTAACTATTATAAATAATTAATATAAAAATTCAAGTAAAGTTTTTATATTAGTAATAGATATGACTTTATTGTTCTACTGAAGTGAAATCCATTCAAAAAGTGATACTTTTTTCCCCTTGTGAATTACAGCTTCATTATTAAAATCAAGATCACATTCGTCATTTAATGCAGGAATCCAGCTAAAATGTCCATTGTACTCATAGGGGGTTCCATCTTCATTACGATAGTTTCCGGTTTTGTCAATCACCGATTTTAGTCTTGTATAATGAACATTAGGAGCCCCGGCGCTAATCAATCTATGATAGGTAGCGTCCGGATGCGGTTCAATTTTCACTATGGGATCATTTTCTGCATGAATAAACCAGATGGGAATATTCTTGATATTGTTGATGTCGTCCTGCGTAATAAAACGATCTTCAAGGGCTTCACATATAGGATAGGCAGCCGCAAACATCCTTGGATAAGCAATAATCATCTTCATTGTCATAAAGCCACCGTTTGAGCATCCCCCGATATAGATTCTGTCTCTATCTATATCATCATGTGCCCCAATATATTCATCTATCAAGGCTTTTAAGGGCTCTACATATATGGTTCTTCCGTCAGTTGTATACTTTTCTGTGCCATCATCCATCCACATGGTTGGACATTGGGGCCCAAGTACATAGCATCCTTCAAAATAACTTTGAATTTTATCAGAGATAAGATTTACCACTTTATTACCACTAACGGCTATGATCGGATCGGTTCCTCCTTCGCCTCCGCCATGAAGCCATATAAGCAAGGGTCTCTTTTTGCCATTTGCTTCTGGCTCATATGCTGCATAGCTAAGGGATATCCCCTCATACACAGAAGCTCCTGTGACAAACTCATCTGCAAGTAAGGTTTTATTGTAATCAAGTTCATCAAATATCATGTTTTCTAAAGTAGTGTTTCCACAGGAAAGGGGCTTAAGCTGAGTAATTGTGTATAGACTGTCTACTCGAACATTTACTCTGCCGTTGAATGCAATTGTCGCTCCTAGAGATATACGGGGATCAACCTCTAATTCTAGGGTAACAAATGAACCACTCTCGACCTTATTACCGTCTTTATCAGAAACATAAGCGGCAATAACTTTTCTCTCTC
>SHOH01000016.1:28736-33663 GCA_004294845.1 Anaerolineaceae bacterium | reverse complement strand
TTACGGGGAATTCGGGGCAGCAAGAATACCTATATCTCATGAAACGACTTGGCATTATATCAATATGCTAGGGATAAATACAGAGCCATCTACAGTTGAGAATACGAACACTTTCTTATATGTACATAATACCAGGCTTAGAATAACCGATTCCATTGAAAGGTATCTCTATCCCCTATATAACTTGACTCCAATAGAAAAGTCCACACCCTGGAATAAGCTAAGTAGCTATGCCATGAATCATGCCTTCCTGTCCTTACCGGCTAATATTCGTTCCGAGCTTATTCAGATACTGCCCTCTTACTCCCCTGACATACTTCCCCTCATGAATATAAGTGTTCGTGAAAATCTTGAAAATATGGGTTTGAGCCAAGGTGCAATTCAATTACTCTCTGATATAGATCCTGTAGTCGGCAGCTTTTTACATCATAGCTACGATGAGCTTGCCGGATTGGAATATACTCTGGATAATAGGATTTTATACCGTATACCAGGTGGTTTTTGCTTGCTTCCATATGCATTTTATAATTCATTAATTAAAGAAAATCCTACAGAATATAAACATATTGATAATAACCTTCTCGGTCGTGTGAATATGAGACTAGGGCAGCTTGTCACAGGAATATATCAATCCAATTATCGAAATAAAATCATTATTAAATATAAAAACAGCATGGATACCACCGAGGGTGCAGATATCTATGATTACTGTATATGTGCAATACCCTTTTCCACCCTTCGAACAGTTGAAATAAAACCCAGCTTTAGCAATACAAAAATGCAGGCTATAACAGAACTAAACTATGCAGACGCTCAGAAAACACTATTTTTGTGTAATCGAAAGTTCTGGGAAAGGGATACGGATTATGGGAGAATAAGAGGAGGTGCCTCCTTTACAGATCTTCCCATACAAACTATTCTTTATCCTAAAAAACATCAGCCTAGTAGGATTAATAATGCAGATATGCCTGGAGTTCTTATTGCTTCCTATGGCTTGGGTCAAGATGCTACAAGAGTAGGCGGCATACAGGAGCCTTACAGATACTATCTGGTAAGGAGAAGCGTTGAAGAGGTTCACGGGCTTCCCGGAGGATTTTTAAATGCCTTGGTTGAGGAAAGTCGAACTATACATTGGAATGATGAAAGCTTCTTTTTAGGGGCATTTGCTAATTGTCTTCCGAGGCAGAAACCTTTATTCTTATATGAAATGCAAAGGCCTGAATATAATAACCGATTGTTTTTTGCAGGAGAGCATATTTCCTCAAAGCATGGATGGATGCAGGGTGCTTTATATTCCGGTAAATATACTGCCAACGCTCTTGCCAAGTCTTTTACAACATCTAAATTTCATGGGTAAATGGTCATAATATATATGATGATTAAATTTTACTATTATGTTAAAATCACTGTATACAATTTCTATAAAATGAAATCAGACAATAAACTATATTAGAAAGTGAGATTTCAAATGAACGAGAAGAAGTTATTTAATGACGGGTGGGAGTTTGCTAAAACAGATTTAAATGCTATTAGCAGTGAAGGATTAATATTTAAACCGGTTGCCCTTCCTCATGATTGGCTTATATACAATACTCAGAATTTATATGAGGACAGTATAGGTTGGTACCGAAAAGATTATCACCATAGTAAGAATAGTCACAGTGTTCTCCTATGCTTTGACGGAGTCTATATGGATTCATATCTGTATGTCAATGGAAAACTAATTGGTACTTGGAAATATGGATATTCATCCTTTGAGCATGATATTACAGAGGCTCTAAATGATGGAGAAAACGAAATCCTCTTAAAGGTTGTGCATCAGAGTCCAAACAGCAGATGGTACTCCGGAGCCGGTATCTTTAGAAATGTATGGCTAAAAACTAGAGATTATAATCATATAGTAACAAACGGTGTCTATATATCAACTAAGCAATTATCGGATGAGTGGCAGGTAGAAGTCGACACAGACCTTGTCTTAAATACTGATGTAAGACTTTCTCATCTTATCCGTTATGGCGAGAATGTGGTAGCTTCCATATCCCAGATAATCTATTCTGATAATCAAAATATACATACGAATAGACAGCTTCTTCATATGAAAGATCCCACACTATGGAGTCCTGATTCTCCAAATCTATATAAACTTACAACTTTGATTGAGGATTTATCAGGAAAGACTATTGAAAGTATTAGTCAAAATCTCGGATTTAGAAAGATACACTTAGACCCAAATAATGGTCTTTCTATTAATGGTAAAATATTAAAGCTGTTTGGTGTCTGTGAGCATCATGATTTTGGAGCCTTAGGAGCAGCATTTAACAAGACCGCTTTAATACATAGATTTAAGTTATTAAAGGAAATGGGTGTAAACGCTATCCGTACAGCCCATAATATGCCAGCTCCTGAGCTAATGGATCTTGCTGATGAGATGGGATTTCTGATTAACTCTGAAGCCTTTGACATGTGGGAAAGGCCTAAAACAACCTATGATTATGCAAGATATTTCAATGACTGGGTAGAGGCTGATGTCAAAAGCTGGGTTATGAGAGATAGAAATCACCCAAGTCTCTTTCTATGGAGCATAGGAAATGAGATATATGATACACATGCAGATGAACGAGGTATGGAGATAACTAAAAGACTCATGGAACTTGTAAGTGCATATGACCCCAAAGAAAATGCTTTTATTACCTTTGGTTCTAACTTTATTCCCTGGGAAAATACGCAAAAATGTGCAGATCTAATTAAGATTGTAGGCTATAACTATGCTGCCAGATATTATAATGAACATCATATAAAGTATCCGGATTGGGTGATATATGGTAGCGAGACGGCTTCTACGGTACAAAGCAGAGGAATATACCATTTTCCTTTTGAACAGTCCCTTATGTCTGATGATGATGAGCAGTGTTCATCGCTTGGCAACAGTTCAACCAGCTGGGGAGCACGGTCAACAGACGAATGTATCATATCAGATAGGGATACTCCCTTTTCCTTTGGTCAATTTATATGGACCGGTTTTGATTATATTGGAGAGCCTACTCCTTATCATACTAAGAATTCTTATTTTGGACAGCTTGATACCGCTACCTTCAAGAAGGACTCTTTCTATATATATCAGGCAGAATGGACGGATTATCACAAGAGCCCTATGATCCATATCTTTCCTTATTGGGATTTTAGTAACGGGCAACAAATTGACGTAAGAGTCTGTTCCAATGCACCATTGATCCAGCTTTTTTTAAATGGTGAATCCATGGGCTACCATAAGATTGACCATACTAATGGCAAAGAGCTTGTAGGCTGGTGGAAGCTGCCTTACAAGCCGGGAGAGCTTAAGGCTCTTGCTTATGATGAAGAAGGTCATATATTGGCAACCGATATCAGAAGCTCCTTTGGTGATGCAACAAAAATAAAGCTTAATGCTGATAAACATACCTTGATAAGCGATGGACAGGACATAATATTTCTAGAAATAAGTATGGAGGATGAAGGTGGTAATCCGGTTGAAAATGCTAACAACCGTGTTCATGTAGAAGTAACTGGGGCAGGAAACCTTATAGGCTTAGATAATGGTGATAGTACGGATTATGATCAATACAAAGGGCTTAGTCGCAGACTGTTTAGCGGAAAGCTAATGGCCCTCATAGGTTCTACCCATGAATCAGGTACAATTCATGTTGAGGTTTCTTCCAAGGGAATGGAGACTGTGTCTATAGACTTTGAATCTATACCCACCAATAATGCTACTACAGGAATATCACCATTTAAAGGCAATACTACTCTTCCGATAATAACCGGTAGTTTAGATGAGATTCCTCTTCGAAAGATTGAAATTGTATTAACTCATGATGATAATTTAGGAAACAAATTAGATAATAACCGAAAGGAAATTTTAGTTAATGCAATTCTACATCCGGCAAATACCTCTTATAAAGAAGTAGAATGGAGCATCGTGAATGCTTCCGGCATACCTATAAATAATGCCAAGGTTGAAGCAAATGGCTTAGAGGCAAAGATAATCGCCATGGCTGACGGAGAATTCTATTTGCGTTGTACAAGTAGTAATGGTACAGATAAGACTAAGTTAATTTCACATTTGGAATTTACAGCCACGGAAATCGGTACATTTTATAAGAATCCTTATGAATTCATATCAGGTGGACTATATGACTATGGCAAAGGAGATATTGGTAACGGGAATGAGAAGGGAATTGCTAGCATGTATGACGGTGAAACAATAATTGGATATCAAAACATTGATTTTGGTTCTTATGGCTCCGACAAAATTACAATCCCTATCTTTACTTATAATGATGAGGCATATCCTATTCAAATATGGGAGGGTATACCCGGTGATGAGGGCAGTGCATTAGTTACAGAGGTCGTATACCAGAAGCCTTCCATATGGAATGTATACCAGGAGGACACCTACATTCTTCCAAGGCGATTAAAAGGCCTAACCTCCATCAGCTTTGTTGTTCAAAATAAGTTACATATTAAAGGCTTTAGTTTTGATAATGTAAACCGGGCATTTGAGCAAAATTATGCTAGAGAATGTGACAATATATATGGCGATGATTATAAAATATTGGAAAGTAATGCAATCCATGTCGGTAATAATACCTCATTGGAATATAATGATATGAATTTTTCTGATGAAGGCTCTACTAAGATTTCCATTCATGGAAAATCTCATATCGACAAGAACACTATAATTATTTTAATAGAAAATGATAAGGGTGAAAGTCGCAGGCTTGTATCATTTGAAAAGACCGAGGTATTCACCACACAGACTTTTAATTTCGAGAAAATTAAGGGCACTCATAAGGTTACCTTCATATTTTTACCGGGAAGTAATTTTGATTTTGAATGGTTTCGCTTTGAAGCCTAATCCTACAAGGTTTTACTTGATCTTTAATGTGGT
>SHOH01000016.1:21958-28636 GCA_004294845.1 Anaerolineaceae bacterium | reverse complement strand
CTTGGAATCAAGCTTAAGACCGCATCAACACCTCTTGCATCCCTAAATCTTACTATATATTCATATTGAGAAATATATTGGAAATAAGATGCTTTTGTTACATCATCATATAATATTTCTGCTCCAACCTCTCTAGCCAATGTAATGGCTGAATCATAACTTATTGATTGCCCTCTTGCGCCATCACCTAAATATGGAAGTTTAAATATATGTCCTATAGTCGTTAATCCGGTTACTATTTTTTCGGCTGGAATTATTTCTGTTAAATAAACAAGCACATTATTTATAGTTTCAAAGGCTACTACAGAAGGCGAAATGCCAAAGGTAAATACAAACTCATAGGACATAATAGGTAGTTTATCTACTAATTGTCCAAGACGATCATACTGCAGCTCTACATATTTTATATTGGATAAGAGCTCAAAAACACTCATTGTTAAAGTGACAAATATAACAAAGCCTGCTGAATGAAGACGGGTAGATAACTTTTCTATAAACTCAGTGTATAACAGTCGGTCTTCAGGCCGTATATAGGGGGTTTTAAAGTTAAGTCCATAATATCCTTTACTTAATAACATGATGATTAAATTGTTTATTAATATGTTCTGTGCATCTTCGTTTATCAATATGTTATGAGTAACTTCAATTTCCTCTTCCTGGTTATTAGAATATCCGGATAACATCATAATTGGTGCTACACCATAGGTTTTTGCTATCCGAATTATCTCATCATCATTTATATTAAAAATCTCTCCCTGACTAGTATAGTAATAAGTATAAACTGTAAGATAAGTGAGAAAAGGCAAGGTCTTTTTAAGAATATCTATATTTACAAAGGGATAAGCAAAGCCATTTGTAGATATCATCCTTATTCTTTCATCATCATATTTTATTACGATAACCTCACTTGGGTATATATAGACCCTATTAGAAAGATAAGGATTATTTCTAAGAAGCTCCATTATAGTTGTATTATGATTTCTGGCTATGGCCTCTAAGGTATCTCCGTCTTTTATCGTATATTCTAACTCAGGATAAAGAATCACTAGGGTTTCCCCGATTGTCAAATTATCGGCATCAGTAATTCCGTTTTCCAAGATTAATCTTTCAACAGGCTTTCCATATAACTCGGCGATTGATCTCACCGTTTCCCCTTGCTTAACAACATGGATAATCATAGCATCCCCCATAATAGGCTTTGTTTCATTATATGTAACACAAGACAATGATGTACATTTAATCGAAAATTACTATTTTACTTTTACTTATTATTACGGTTATTACTTTAAGTCCATAATTTATATTGATCCTGTATAAGCGAAGATGAGTAATTATGCAATATTTCATTATTGTATAATTTATTATTCTTAATAATCTGAATTTAAATAATCTCCACTACTTATTGGCATAATAATTAAATAACGTTCGGATTTAATTATGCCATGATAAGGAGTGTTCAATATGAATGTAACCACAGAACATGTAACTAATAAAGGTCGAGGAACCACGCGAATTCCAAATAAATTAGGCGGTGAAAAATCACCTTATCTTCTTCAACATCAATACAACCCCGTAGAATGGTATCCTTGGGGAGAGGAAGCTTTTTCTAAAGCAAGGGAAGAAAATAAACCGATCTTTCTTTCTATCGGCTATTCTACCTGTCATTGGTGCCATGTTATGTCTAGAGAAAGCTTTGAAGATGAGGAGGTTGCGGAGCTTCTTAATCAGCATTTTGTCAGCATTAAGGTTGATAAAGAGGAACGTCCGGATATTGATACTGTATATATGACTATCTGCCAAGCTTCTACAGGTCAAGGAGGCTGGCCTCTTACTATAATTATGACTCCAGATGCCAAGCCCTTTTATGCTGCTACCTATCTACCTAAAAACACAGGTTATGGACTGTTAGGGTTAATGGACTTATTATCTGAGGTTCATAATGGCTGGACTCAGAATAAAGACGAAATGTTAGAAACAGGTAACAATATTACACAGGTTATGAAACGTGATTTTGAAGGCAGATCGGATAAGGCAGACGTTACAAAGGACCTTGTGGGTCTTGCTATTACTCAGTTAAAACAGCGCTTTGATCATGATTACGGTGGCTTCGGAAATGAGCCTAAGTTTCCTAGCCCACATAATCTTATGTTTCTTCTGGCTTATTCGAGCCTTGAAGCAGACGAGAATTCTCTATTTATGGTAGAGAACACCTTAACGAATATGTATAAGGGTGGTATTTATGACCATATCGGCTATGGCTTCTCCAGATATTCCACAGATGCCAAATGGCTGGTACCTCATTTTGAGAAGATGCTCTATGACAATGCCCTTCTGGCAATAGCATACCTTGAAACTTTTCAGCATACAAAGAAATCTATATACAAAACTATAGCTACTCAAATCTTGGAATATGTTCGTAGGGAAATGACCGATAGGGAAGGAGGATTTTACTCTGCCCAGGATGCTGACAGTGAAGGTGTTGAAGGAAAGTATTATGTCTTTAAACCGGAGGAAATCACTGCGATTCTTCAAAATGACGATGCGGGATTCTTCTGTAATTATTTTGATATAACCAAGGAAGGCAATTTTGAGGGCTCTTCCATTCCCAATAGAATTCATGCCACAGAGCTAGATCCTGATAACGAAAAAGTATCAAGGCTATGTAACTATATATATAGATATCGCCAGAACCGCTATAAGCTGCACAAAGATGACAAGATTCTAACCTCATGGAACAGTCTTATGATATCAGCCTATGCCAAAGCTGCCATTGTACTACAGTGTAAGGAATATGCAGATGTTGCTGAGTGGGCAGTCGATTTTATTAATACAAAACTAATAGATAAGAGCGGCCAGCTTTATGTAAGATATCGAGAGGGAGAGGCTGCGAATAACGGAAACCTTGATGACTACGCTTTCTTTTGTCAAGCTCTTCTGAATGTTTATGATGCAACCTTTGACATCAAATATCTAAAGCAAGCCATAGACTTTGCAGACAAAATGCTGCTTGACTTCTGGGATGATATAAATGAAGGCTTCTTCCTAACCGGAAACGAATCAGAAGAGTTAATCTACCGCCCAAAAGAGGTTTACGACAGTGCAACTCCTTCCGGTAACTCCGTAGCAGGATATGTACTGCAAAAAATAGCCCATATTACCGCTAATCCAAAATACAAAGAGTATGCTGATAAGCAGTTACGTTTTCTTGCAGGGCAAGCCAAGAATTATCCTGCCGGCTATTGCTTTGCACAGCTAACATTCCTTAGAGCATTATATCCCTCAAAGGAAATTATATGCGTAATTAGCAACAAAAACGATAATATTACTACAGCTAAGACAGTCAAAAGACATCCTCATGAAAACCCTGAATTTGAAGATTTAAAAGAATATATGGCATCTCATTATAATCCTAATATGATTGTCCTTGTAAAAACAGATCAAAACCAAGAAGAATTACAGAAAATATCGGAATATGTCAAAGATTATCATACCATAAATAACAAAACCACCTATTATATCTGTGAAAACCACCGATGCCAGGCACCTGTCAACAAGTTGTAACATTTCCATAATGGTGCCAATCGTAATAGTACCCATAACGATGCACCATCTAAAAAGTACCAGGTACAATTTACATTTTGTAAACTGTACCTGATACAGATTCAGAACCAATTCAGATTTATTTCAAATACTTCTTTAGTGTATCTCTGACTGCACCTTTACCTGCAATCAGTTCTATGAACATTCCTTCAATCTTCTCTCCCAAGCCAAGATCATACAGATTGACTGCAAATATCTTATCATTTGATAGTATGGGCTTAAGAGTATTCTTGTCTATATAAGCATCTCCAAGCTTAACATCCTTAAGATATCCCATAAGTTCATCCAGTAAAGGATCCGAACTGGGAGTAAACAGATTGCCCTCATCGTTAATTCCCATTAAGTACCTACACCATCCGGCTATGGTTAATGGTATGAAGATAAGGTCTGTAACCTTAAGAGTGCTGCTGTCCCTATATGCTTTAATGGTCTCTCCGAAACGAATCGGTATCTTCTGTGATGTATCTGTGGCTATTCGCCAAGGGGCATCAGGCATAAATGGGTTCGGCAACCGGATCTCCACTACCGCCTTAATGAATTCATTCGGATCCAGTACACCAGGATTAACTACCACAGGCATACCCTCATCATAGCCAATTTTTTTTACTAGCTTAAGAAGCTCAGGATCTCGCATCTCCTCCCAGATGGTTTCATAGGATAAGAGACATCCGAAGATAGCTAGCGCAGTATGAAGGGGATTGAGACATGTGCAGACCTTCATCTTCTCCACCTTATCAACGGTCTCCCTATCTGTGAACAAAAAGCCTGCCTTTTCAAAAGGAGGTCTTCCATTGGGAAAGCTATCCTCTATTACAAGATATTCCGTCTCTTCTGCATTTACAAAGGGAGCTGTATAAGTATTCTTAGAGGTCATAATCAGCTCAGTATCTTCAAATCCATCATCTTCAAGTAGCTTCTTAACCTTATCATCAGGCCTAGGTGTAATCTTATCTATCATACTCCAAGGAAATGCCACCTTGTTCTTATCCTTGATATAAGTAAGGAAGCCTTCCTCCATAAATCCATTCTTTACCCATCTCTGTGCATAGGTATATATTGCCTCATACAGCTTGTCTCCGTTATGGGAGCAGTTGTCCATACTCACCATAGCGATGGGAAGTCTGGCAGGCTGTATTCCTGAGTTGGATGTATCTAGCCCATGTCCTTCTGATATGGATATATAGGACTTACCAAGATATCTTTCATATAAGAGTGATGTAATTTTACCCATAAGATGGTGGGGCTTATTATATCCGGCATTAAAATCAGCTAAAACAATGTCAAGATAATCTCCATTTGAATCAATTAGGCTATAGCCCTTCTCTGTTATTGTAAAGCTTACAATCTGCAGGGATGATTTACGAAATATTTCCTTTAGACGATCCCACTCTGTCTCAAAATTAACATCAGCTGCTATGGATTCTACAACGCTTCCGATAACCTTTTTTTCAATATTTCCGTCTGATTTTAGAACGACTAAAAGACTTAAATCATCATAAGGCTTATATGCTTTCTCAATAATTTCATAATCAAAGCCCTCGCTTACTATGACTCCCCTATCATAACTTGCTTCATTAAGCATATTATGAAGTCCTGCTGCCGGGAAACCACGAAAGATATTTCCGGCACCAAAATGTATCCAACTTGGAGATTCCATTGTTATTCTTTTAAGCTTTTTTCTGTCATACTTGGGAATCTCATAGCCCTTATCCTGCCAAGAATTATTATAATTGATAAGCCTCATGTCCTTTTCCTTTCCAGCTATCTAAATCCGAATTAAAATCCTATGGGTATTTTAGCCATATAAAGACTTTGATCTACCTGGTCTTATCATTCTTTCTGATTGCTTCCCACAGGCCATTCAGATATGTTGCCCCAAGAGCTCTGTCATACAATCCATAGCCGGGTCTTGCCTGCTCACCCCATATCATTCTTCCGTGGTCGGGGCGCACCACCCCGTCAAATCCTATATCGTGTAAAGCTTTAACTATCTCATACATATCAAAATTACCGTCCGAGGATAGATGAGAGCTTTCATGAAATACTCCATCAGAATCAAATTTCATATTCCTAAGATGAGCAAAATGAATCCTCTTACTTATCTTAGGATTCCTAATGATATTAGGAAGGTTGTTTTTTAAATTACTGCCTAATGATCCTGAACATAAGGTAAATCCGTTATAAATGCTGTCATTTAGGGAGGCAATTTCCTCCAGCGCTTTTTCACTTGTCACTATTCTTGGCAGACCGAATACAGACCATCCCGGATCATCGGGATGAAGTGCCATCTTAATCTGATATCTTTCACATACAGGCATAATAGCATCTAAGAAGTATTTTAAATTCGCCATCAGTTTCTGGGCTGTAACATCCTTGTATTTCTCGAATAGATCCATGATTTCGTCCTTACGGTTTGGCTCCCAGCCCGGAAGAACAAAGCCCCCGCTCTCCTTCTCCATGCGCTCGAACATCATCTCAGGTTTTAAGCCCTTAATCATATTTTCATCATATGCCAATACATAGGAACCGTCCTCCAGCCTCTTTGCCAAATCAGTTCTGGTCCAATCAAAAATAGGCATAAAATTATAGCATACCATATGAACATCAGCCTTACCCAAATTCTCAAGAGAATACTTATAATTTTCTATATAATTCTCTCTTGATGAAAGACCAATCTTAATATCCTCATGAATATTCACACTTTCAATGCCTATTAGCTTTAGTCCTGCCTCTTCTACTTCCTTTTTAAGCTCTAATATATCCTCCAAATGCCATGCCTCACCGGCAGGAATATCATGCAGGGAAGAAACCACCCCTGATACTCCAGGAATCTGCTTGATATGCTCCAATTTTACACTATCATGTTTATTTCCAAACCAACGTAATGTCATATCCATAGACTTGTTTCCTTTCTATTCTCGAGATATAAACGGTACCTGACACCGTACCTGGTACCGTACCTGGTACCGATTTAATAAATCTTTCTACCCTTTTCGTCTACTACACCTGACTTTCGATAGAAATAGGTGTTAACTATATCGCACCATTCCTTGGCATTGTTAAGCTGCATTTTAAACC
>SHOH01000016.1:1818-21858 GCA_004294845.1 Anaerolineaceae bacterium | reverse complement strand
TAGCCAGTACCACTCTTTACTGTTCTATCCACGCCCATGCCATCTCTATCTGCTCTATGATAGGTACCCCATCTGTCATACTCATATCCATCCACATTGGGTCCATAATGATTATGTGGATTTACCATCCAGCCAATTCCAAGTGGTGAAGTATACTTTTCATATATAGACCAGGATTTCATAAGAATATCAAACACAGTATTATACACTTTCTCATCATGAGAAAAGGTCTGTAAAATCCATTCCTTGGCAATTTGCTCTGATGTAAGGTCTGTGTCCCAGGATAGTCTTCCAAATCCATATAGATTTGAAGCCATCAAGTCATGACCAGTCCAGTTAAAATCATTTCCAGTATTAGACACGGCAGCCATACCACAATTAATCTGATTATGGCTATTGCCGGATACTATATCCGCAATCTTAGAGCCTTCTTTCTTACTATAGGTTTCGAATTCAAGTATTTCCTTCCACATAGGGATAAGATAACAGACATCTTTTTGCTGCCCGGTATATTCCTGTGCTGCCTGAACCTCAAGGATCATATTTGTGTTCTTTAATCCACCAAACAAAGGAGATACCGGCTCTCTTACCTGAAAATCCATAGGACCATTCTTAATCTGAAGTATAACATTATCATCAAACTTGTCATCCAGACCAATAAAATTATCAAATGCCGCTCTAGCCCGATCGGTTTTATAATCTCTCCAATCCTGCAGGCAGTTATATACAAAGCAACGCCAAATCAAAAGACCACCATAAGGCTTTAATGCTTTTGCCAGCATATTTGCACCATCTGCATGAGTTCGACCGTAAGTAAATGGTCCCGGTCTCCCTTCAGAATCTGCTTTAATTAAAAATCCTCCAAAACCGGGGATTTTATCATATATCTTTTTTACACAATTCTCCCACCAATTAATAACATCCTTATCTAATGGGTCTGAAACTGATAAACCACCGATTTCAATCGGTGCTGCAAAATTAGCACTAAGATAGAGTTTTATTCCATAGCCTTCAAATATATCTGCTATAGCTGAGAGTTTATCCAGATAAGAATCTGTAACCAGCTCAGAAGCTGCCCCTAGGACATTTACATTATTGATTACTGTTGCATTAATTCCTACCGATGCAATAAGTCTGGCATAGTCCTTAGTTCTGGCATTAACTAAGACTTCTTCATTTTCAAAGAAAAAGGATTTGCCTGAGTAGCCTCTTTCGATACTTCCGTCCATATTATCCCAGTGATTAAGGATTCGTATATTATTTTTTGGATTTTGGGTAATATCAAGTCCCTTTATTGTATCACCTTGTGCAATACGACGAATTAAATCAAAGCTTCCATATAATAATCCCTGTTCAGTCCCTGCACTTATAAGAATTGTAGCTTCGTTTTGCTGTATTGAATATCCTTCATTATTCGGTTCAGAATCATCAGAGGAATCATCAGAAGAATCATTCCTAATCTTTATCTTGGGAAATTCCTTATCTATCTGAAGAATAATCCCTGTTTTTATGCTATCAAAACCTGTAAAATCCTCCAAATACTTTATATTAATATTTACAGTAAGAATTCTATTTAAAGCCAGCCTTAACTCATCGACTGCATTATTAATGATAAGGCTATTGTGATTCATACCGGTGCATATAGTAATATCAGACAGTAGTTCCTTATCAGGATAATTATCTATTGGATTATAATTTAACCAGCATTGATTATAGTTCATATATGCCTCCTACAAAATTACTGTCTGGTTCGAACGTATTTTTTTACTAAAAGGTTCTTTGCCTGTTAATCGTATGCTTCTTTTATCCGGTTGGCTTGTACCGATAAATATCTCATGTTCACCTTCATGAATAACTAGCTTTCCATCATTATCATAAAGACCAAAATCTGTATCTCGCAGTTTGATTGATATTGTTTTTAATTCACCTGAATTTAAGTATATTTTCTTAAGTCCCTTAAGTTGCGGGTTTGGTGCACCTTCACGATTAATTTTAACATATACCTGTACGGTTTCAGCGCCAGGCATGCTTCCTATATTTTTTATATCCACTTTACATAATACTTCATTACCTAGGATTAGCTCTTCTGTATCTAAAGATACATTGGATAATTCAAAATCTGTATAAGATAGTCCATATCCGAAAGGATAAAGAGCTTCCTTCGTCATATAACGATAGGTTCTATCTGCCATATTATAATCCGTAAAATCAGGTAACTCCTCAGTGGTACGATAAAAGGTTACAGGTAGCTTTCCTTCAGGAGAATGTTCACCGAACAAAACATGGGCAATTGCTCTTCCTCCCTGTGCTCCGGGATACCAACCTTGGATAATGGCAGGTATATTCTCATCTGCCCAAGGTACGCTTAAAGCACTTCCGGATAGTAATACAAGTATTATAGGTTTCCCGCTCTTATATAATTCCTTTAATACATCTTCCTGTATCCCCGGTAGATTTAGGCTATTCTTATCACCACTGGCAAATTCATTACCTTGATCGCCCTCTTCACCCTCAAGACCGGGATCAAGCCCAAAGCAGGCGATAACAACATCACTCATATCGCATACCATTTTGGCTTCAGCCAGCCTGTCATTTTCCATTCCAAGACCCTGTTTAGATTTTTTAAATAGATGACAGCCCTCTGAGAAATATACTCTTGTTTCTTCACCCAGATATTCTTTCACACCCTCTAATACCGTTATATATTCTGATGCGGTTCCTTCATAATTACCTACCAATGCCTTTCTGTTATTAGCATTAGGTCCGATAACTCCTACTGTCTTTAATTTTGATTTGTCTAAAGGAAGTATTTTATTTTCGTTTTTTAGTAGTACAATTGATTTCTTTGATGCCTTAAGGTTAAGCTCTATGTTTTCCTTATTATCCACCTGGTCGTAGCCAATCATATTAAAGGATACCTTATCAGGACTGTCAAATAATCCAAGCTTCATACGTGTTGTAACCAACCTGATAACTGCCTTTTCAATTGTCTCTTCTTCTACCAGACCATCTCTGACTGCTAATAGCAGGTTACCAAACATATTGCCACAATTAAGATCGCATCCATTATTCATAGCCAGGGCAACAGACTCTACCGGTGTGGAGGTAACCTTATGATGCTCATGAAAATCCTTAATCGCCCAGCAGTCAGAAACTACATGTCCTTTAAAGCCCCACCCATCTCTAAGGATGTCCTTAAGTAAGGTTTTGCTTCCGCAACAGGGTTCACCATTAGTACGGTTATATGCTCCCATCACAGCTTCAACTTCCGCTTCCTGAACGCAAGCCTTGAATGCAGGTAGGTAGGTTTCATGCAGATCCTGTATGGAGCATTCAGCATTAAAGCTATGTCTTAGATCCTCCGGACCGGAATGAACCGCAAAGTGCTTTGCACAGGCAGCTGCTTTCATATATTTACTGTCATTGCCTTGGATTCCCTTCACGAACCTAACACCAAGCCTTGAACTAAGATAAGGATCCTCACCATAGGTTTCATGACCTCTTCCCCATCTTGGATCACGAAAAATATTGACGTTTGGTGACCAGAAGGTTAAACCCTTATAAATATCATAATCACCATATTTTTGCTGTGCATTAAATTTTGCTCTGCCTTCTGTGGAGATAGTATCTGCCACTTCCTCTAATAACTCCTCATCAAAGGTCGCCGCAAGGCCGATTGCCTGTGGAAATACGGTTGCTACACCTGCACGGGCGACACCGTGTAATGCTTCATTCCACCAATTATAAGCTTTTACACCAAGCCTTTCTATGGCGGGAGCTGTATAAAGGGTTTGGAATACCTTTTCCTCCAAGGTCATTCTGGAAACCAAATCCTTCGCTCTCTCTTCAAAAGATAGAGTTTCATCTAAATACGCCTTATAGTCCTGCATATAAAACCCTCCTGATTATTATTAGAAATATCTTTGTACATATTATTATCATTTGCGAATTTAACAATTTTATCCGCATCATCAAACCTATAATTATTTTCTTCCTTTTATTATTATAGTATGGTTTACTAATCATGTAAATGTTTATGTAAATAAGACCATAGCATATTCCGAGAAAAACAAATCTACGATAGCATAAAAAAGTCTGCCCCAAGCAGAAACAACACTGCTTTGGGCAGATTTATATTTTATGGATCAATAAGCCTCATTGGCTTTATCTCTTTACATATGTTACTACGCAGGCTCCAGGCCCTGCATGGGTACCCACTACACATCCTACCGGATGCATTATCATACCATTTAGTCTATACTTCTCAGTAAGTTTATCCTTAAGAACCTTACACTGATCATCCTGTGCCGTAAATCCTAAATGTACTGGATATTCTGTATCTATTTCACCAAACTCATCCATTACTTCTAGTATACGTCCGATTGCTTTGTTAACGCCTCGTTCCTTTCCTACAACACCTATTGCTCCTTCTTTTACATTGATAATTGGTTTGAATTTTAGAAGGGTTCCAAGGATCGCAGAGGATTTTGACAAACGTCCGCCCTTATGAAGAAATTCCAAGGTATCTACCATGGCAAGAAGAACAACTCTGTCCTTTAATTCCATGAGACTAGCTACGATATCATCGGTTTTTGCTCCTTCATCTCTAAGCTTAACAGCTTGTTCTACCAGAATCCTAAGAGCACAGGTAGTTGTATCACTATCAATTATATGAATATCATCGTAATCAGCCATTTCCTTAGCAATCATAGCACTCTGATAAGTACCGCTAAGCTTAGCTGCTATTACCAAAACAATTATAGAGTCGCCTGCTTCCTTTCCCTCTTTAAAATATTTTAAAAAATCATCCGGAGAAGGCTGTGAGGTGGTTGGCAATCGTTCTGCTTTTACCAGTTTCTCATAAAAACCATCTATAGTAATATCTACTCCTTCTTTATATTCCATATCTCCAAAGATAACCTTTAGAGGAACTAAGGTGATATTCATCTGAACTGCTTGATTGATACTAATGTCTGATGTTGAATCTGTAATAATTCTAATTCCCATAATTTACCCTCTCTTATTCCATTATTTCGTCAACAATTCTTTTTATCATTCCTTCTAGCACATCTATCTCCTCTTCACTAAACTCCTCTCGAATCTTGTTCATAAGCTTAGTATTAAAGGATGCATTTGCGCCATACTGACTTAAGAATTTGTCTGTAACCTCAAGATGATACTCCCGTCTGTCATATTCTGATACCAACTTTTTTACATATCCCTTTGTTATCAGATTATTAATTCGGTATGAGGCATTTGGTAAGGATATATTCACATATTCAGCAAATTCGTTTACAGTCGGTCTGTTCAGTAGAAAAATAACCTCCAAACAATATGAGTCGGTTGGATTTAAGCTACCTTCCTTAACTCCTGCAAATAAGTTCTTACAATAGTTTGCCCTGAATTTGTAATATAACTTTTCGAATTCTCTTTCCAGCAAAGGAGCACCTCCTTTTCCTTAAATTATTTTAATTAAAATATTTTAATTAAAATATTAAAACTATTTTATCATGATATTATTCTAGTGTCAACCTCTTTCTATACTAATGGGAAGTATCCACTGATATGTATTGTTCAGCGTCTTACAAAATCATCATTATAACTTTACTTTATAAAGTCGCTTGACTTTATAAAGTTACTATGATAAAATCAAAAAAATAAATAAAATGAAAATATTTCCTCGACACTTTTAAAATTAATTTTAATAAAGGAGACGATTTATGTTCGAGAATCTAGTATCCCTGGACAGCATAAGCTATATATTAGTATTTATTGAAGGGCTATTGTCCTTTTTATCCCCCTGTGTAATTCCCTTAATACCAATATATATGAGCTATTTAGCCGGAAACGCTAAGCAAATAAATGAGGAAGGTCAAATTACTTACAAACGGGCAACTGTATTTCTTCATACCGTTTTTTTTGTTCTGGGAGTATCCTTTGCTTTCTTTTTGCTTGGAATGGCCTTTACTGCTCTAGGTACATTCTTTAAAACAAACCAACTTCTCTTTACTAGGATAGGCGGTATATTAATCATAGCTTTTGGACTATATCAGCTTGATCTTTTGGATTTTAATTTCTTAAAAAAGGAAAGAAAAATTCGATTGAATATTGGTAACCGTAATATGAATCCGCTGGCGGCCTTTATTATGGGCTTTACCTTCAGTTTTGCCTGGACTCCTTGCGTTGGGCCGGCTTTATCATCAGTACTAATTTTAGCCTCAGGAGCAAAAAGCGCCTGGATAGGCAATCTGCTTGTCTTACTTTATGCTGCAGGATTTATTATTCCCTTCCTACTGCTTGGATTATTTACAACTCAGGTTCTTAACTTCTTAAAAACCAGACAAAAGCTCCTAAAATATACAGTAAAAATCGGTGGGGTAATATTGATTATAATTGGTATTATGACTTTTACCGGCTGGATGAACGGAATATCAAAGTACCTTAATAAGGTTTCCCAACCCTTTGGAACAAAGCAGGAACAGCAAGATGAAGATGAAACCATCGATAATAATGATGATTCTAACAATCTTGATAATAATGATACTATCGGCGACGTCCCTTCTGACAATAACAATGATCCTCAGGATGCAGATAATACATCTAATACTTCCGAAAATGATAGTAAGGTAGAAGATCAGGCTAAACCTACAGAAAAAGAGGTCTTTCCGGCTATTGATTTTACCCTAATCGATCAATATGGCGATGAACATACCCTCTCTGATTATAAGGGTAAGGTGGTATTCTTGAATTTCTGGGCTACCTGGTGCCCTCCTTGTATAAAGGAAATGCCTGATATAGAGAAGATTTATTCAGAGTATGGCAAAAATCAGGAGGATGTGATTATTCTCGGTGTTGCAAATCCGTCCAGTGATGAATTTCCAAATAATGCGGACGGAAGTAAGGACGAAGTTATAGCATTCCTTGATGATAATGGGTATACATTTCCTGTAGTATTTGACGAGACAGGCGTATTGTTACGAAATTACTATATTAATGCTTTTCCTACAACCTTCTTAATTGATAAAGATGGGAACATCTATGGATACGTGGCTGCCATGCTTTCTAAGGACTTGATGGACAGTGTTATTAAGCAAACTCTAGATTCATCAGATGAGTAACTTCCGATATTACATCTATTTATTTATTAATATTAAAATTTAAACAAAGGAGTATAGCCATGAAAAATCTATATGACCTTCCCTGTAATATTGCTCAAACTCTTAATATCATCGGCGATAAATGGACTTTGCTTATTCTGCGCCAGCTTATGATGGGACATGATACTTATTCCGAGATACAAGATCACCTTGAAGGAATACCAAGTAATCTCCTTTCAGACAGATTAAAATGTCTGGTGGAAGATGACCTTATAAGCACTCAGCTTTATCAAGCCCATCCTCCCAGATATCGTTATATGCTAACTAAGAGCGGTATGGATTTATCCGATGTCTTTAACAGTATAATTTTATGGGGCGAACGTAATTTAAAGGAATGCCACAAACAGCTTACTCATTCAGAATGTGGTCAAAAAATTCAGCTGACCTATTATTGTCCGAATTGTGACGTTATTGTAAGTAGAGATAATATTACAATGACTGAGCCAGAGCAGACACTTTGAACAATAAAAATTAAAAAACAATGTTATTTATTTATCATTAAATCCATGAATTTTCAATAATAAATCAAATATCTTCTACAAAAGGATAATTTTCGAATTATATGAAATACTTATTGTAGGAGGTGATAAATATGATTGCAAATGTAACGTTATCAACAAAAGAACAGCTACTACTCCAAGACCAAAAGTCGCACGAGGAGCAATGCATCTTGAAATATGATAACTATTCCAATCTGGCAGTAGATTCTCAACTAAAAACAATATTCAAAAACAACGCACAAAAAGAAAGGGAGCATCTACAGACAATTAACCAGCTTTTGAACGGCCAAATTCCTTCAATGGCAGGGCAAAGTGGCGGAAATTCGCAGCAACAGTCAGGGCAGCAATCGTCCGGACAGCAACAATCAGGGCAACAATCTTCAGGACAGCAAAGTGCTAATTGGTCTATGTCGCAGCAGGAATCAGTAGAGAAATCAGGTACTTTAGGATTTAAAGCTTCAGATAAAGATATGTGTATCGATATGTTAAATTCCGAGAAATATGTATCCGGTACCTATGATACAACTATCTTTGAATGTAAGAGCGCTCAGGTTCGTGATGTATTAAACCATATCCAAAAAGAAGAGCAAAAGCATGGTGAAGCTATATTTTCATATATGCATAGCAAAGGCATGTATTCTGCTCAGTAAATCAATATAAAAATATGCTCTCCTTTAATACAAAAAAGGAGAGCATATTTTTAACTATCTTTTTCCAATTGATATATTTATCCTACATAAAGACAAAATCCTCCTAATTAGTTTATAAAAACAAATTGACTAAATATAAAAAAAGTAGTATCATATAATCACATTCTGAGTTAAATATTTAACAAATTGGAGGATTTATTTATGAAAAAATTTATTTCATTATTATTATGTGTGGCATTAGTTATGACTATGTTCACAGCATGTAGCGCAAAAGGTGTTAAAACTGGCCTTGCAGTTGTAAGTAGCGCAGGTAGTTCAAAGGAAGCAACAGATGAAAAAGATGGTACAGCTCAAGTGGACTCAACAGCAGTTGCAGTTCTTGTAGATGACAAGGGTGTTATTAAGAACATTGTTATTGATGTTGTTCAGACTAAATTCAATTTTTCAACTACAGGCGAGATTACAACAGATTTGGCAAAAACATTTGACAGTAAAAAGGAACGTGGTGACGATTATAACATGAGAGGTGCTTCTCCTATAGGTAAGGAATGGTATGAGCAGGCAGAAGCTCTTGAAAAATATGTAACCGGTAAGACCTTAGCAGAAGTTAAGGGCATTGCAATCGAAGGTGGATATCCTACAGATGAGGATTTAACAAGTTCAGTTACAATGAACATAGCTAGCATAATTTCCGCTATTGAAAAAGCAGTTAACAATGCTAAAGATTTAGGCGCAAAAGCAGGCGATCAGTTAGGTCTTGGTATTACCTCCGGTTCAGGAAGTAAAACAAAGAACGCATCTGCTGAAGGTGATGGTATGGTTCAGGCTTATTCCCACTATGGTGCAGTTTCTTTTGATAAGAGTGGCAAGATTACCAGTAGTATTATCGATGCTTCCCAGACCAATGTAGCATTCAGCACAGAAGGTAAGCTTACCTCTGAATTAACAGGCGACTTTAAGACTAAGTTAGAGCTTGGTGATGCTTATGACATGAAAAAAGCTTCCGCTATAGGTAAAGAATGGTTTGAGCAGTCAGAAGGCTTCTGTGATTATATTAAGGGCAAGAAAGTATCTGATGTTACAGGTATTGCATTAACCGATGGGTATCCTGCAGGCGATGATTTATTAAGCTCTGTTACAATGCATATTACCGATATGATAGCAGTTGTAGAAGAAGCTGGCGCTGTAGCAAAATAGTATCTGGTAAAATAATTACTTAAAATAAATATTAATGGGGTTGCAAAGCATAGTAGTTTACTCAGAATGTTTTGCAGCCCCTTATTATTTTGCATTGCGTGTTTCTTCACTCTGTGTTATTCTAACAAGAAAGAATGAGCCTTCTCAAATCTCTATACGACAAATAGGGATCAGTAAAATGAATATACAGGAGTACTTAACTATGAAAAGATCCATACTTACTTTACTATTGATATTAATGATACTTTTTACCTCCTCCTGCGACCGAGCACCGGAGAAATATCAGGGTAGTTTTCTCTTTCTGTTTAATACTATTACAGAAATCGTAGCCTATACTAAAAACGAAGATGAATTCAATGAGTTCACCAACTTCATACATGATGAGCTAGAGATTTATCATCAGCTTTACGATAAATATAATTCATATGAGGGTATCAACAATATAAAGACCATAAATGACAATGCCGGAAAGAATCCCATAAAGGTAGACAAGAAGGTTATCGACCTTCTCAAGTATTCTGTAGTTGCCTATGAGCTATCTAATGGTAGAGTAAATATCGGTATGGGGTCCGTCTTGGAAATCTGGCACGATTACCGAACTGAGGGTATCAATGACCCTTTGAATGCTACTCTTCCACCAATGGAATTATTAGAAGAAGCTAATAAGCATACTAATCTTGATATGTTAATTATAGATGAAGCTAATTCAACTGTGCTACTTTCAGACAGCGAAATGCGTCTGGATGTGGGCGCTATAGCCAAGGGATATGCTACGGAGCAGGTAACCTTGCATGCCATAGATAAGGGCTATACAGATTTCTTACTTAGCGTGGGGGGAAATGTACGGGCAGTGGGAGGAAAGGGTATAGAAAAAACTCCTTGGAGCGTGGGTATTCAGAATCCCGAAAAGGAATCCGAGCAGCGTAGTCTATTTACTCTTGCACTAAATGATTTATCCTTGGTTGCCAGCGGAAATTATGAAAGATATTATACTGTGAATGGGAAGGAGTATCACCATATTATTGATCCCGACACTCTGATGCCATCAGAATATTTTGTAGCTGTATCAATAATTTGTGAGGATTCCGGAATAGCAGACGTGCTGTCGACTGCGATTTATAATATGCCTTATGAGAAAGGACTTGAATTAATCGAAAGCTTTGAAGACACTGAGGCGCTATGGATATTCCATGATGGATCTATGAAATACAGCGATGGATTTGAGGCTTTATTAAAATAATTATGTTTCAAATATAATAATAGAACGGGGACATCTCATAGCTAGTCTAGATGTCCCCATTCTATTACTATAAATCTTTTATCCAGCAGCGTCTGCGCTTATGCTGCTTGGTATCATAGTGCTTCCATAGTGCCTGTACCTGGTTATTGGTCTCCAGCTCAGGACCGGTTTCTGCATATTTAACCTTATTCTTTCTGGCAGATTCAGTCATGGAATTTAGCAAAATTGCAGTCAATCCCTTATTCTGCATCCTAGGTAGAACTCCCACCAGATATAGGTCTAGTACATCCGCCTTTATGTAAGGTGCTCTTAAGACTCTATACCAGCCAAAAGGAAAAAGTCGTCCCTTACTCTTCTTAACGGCCTTATTCATGGATGGCAGTGCAAGTCCAAAGCCTACCAACTCACCCTCTTCATCCTCAATAAACTTTACATAATCAGAATTTATCAACAGTATGAATTGATGATAATACTTCATAATCTGTTCATTACTTAATTCTACAGTTCCATACAAGTCCTCATAGCATATATTTAGCAAGCGAAAAACTTTAGGAAGATAAGGCTTTATTTCCTTCCTGGATTTTGGTTCAATCAATCTCAATTTATACCTTTTTAAAACAAGTTTTGATAGCTCGTTAATTTTTTCATCAGACTCTTCGGGCATCTTTATAAGGTATTCGACCCAATCAATATCCTTTACGAATCCATTGTTCTCCAAATGTTTAATATAATATGGATGGTTATAGATAGTTATAAACATACCCTCCGTATCGAAGCCCTCTACAAGCATTCCCTCCTGGTCCATATCGCTAAAGCCTATAGGTCCATGAATCTGAGTCAATCCTTCTGCTCTACCCCAGTTCTCTACTGCCTTAAATAACGCCTCCGATACCTCCATATCATCAATAAAGTCTACCCTCGAGAAGCGTATACGCTTTGTATCCCATTTGGTGTTTGCAGCATCGCTTATAATGCCGGCAATCCTTCCTACGCACTTACCATCCTTATAGGCAAGAAATTGCTTAGCCCTGCAATATTCAAAAGCTGGATTCTTATTGGGGAGAAAATTATTATATTCATCCGAAACAAGATCCGGTATTGCCTGCGGTATATCCTTATACATGTCCGCATTAAAAGATGCAAAAATTCTTCGCTCTCTTTTGGTTGTTACTTCTCTAATCTCTACCATACAATTCACCCCTGTTTTTCTTGAATGTATATAATAAAAATACACTCTTTATACATTTTAATTTAATTTACAGGATAGTGCAATGTAAAATGTCGTAAAATGTTATGAATGAATTATTCCTTTAATACAATCGGTTATTCTTCTTGCGACATAGGCATTGTTCATAGTATAAAGATGAATTCCGTCTACTCCTTGGGATACCAGATCAACGATCTGATCCACGGCATAAGCAATTCCGGCCTCCTTAATAGCCTCTGGAGAATGCTCAAATCGCTGCATCATTTTTGTAAACTTAGGCGGAAGACTTGCACCGCACAATGTAACCATACGTTCAATCTGTGACTTATTGATAACCGGCATAATCCCCGCTTGAATAGGAACTGTAATTCCTACCTTCCTAACCTTTTCAATAAATCTATAAAAATAGTCATTATCAAAAAAGAGCTGTGATATCAAATGCTGCGCTCCCGCATCTACCTTTAATTTTAAATGTTCAATATCCTTATCGATGTCCTCCGCATCCACATGCCCTTCAGGATAGCAGGCCCCGGATACGTAGAAATCCCCTTTGCTTTTGATGTAGGCCACCAGTTCACTTGCATAGGAAAATTCCTTCTTGGGAGAGATATCCGGATTAATATCTCCTCTTAATGCAAGAATATTCTTTATCTCCTTCTCCTTCAGGCTGTCAAGTATCTGCCCAATCTCCTGTCTGCTATAATTAACACAGGTCAAATGAGCTAAGGGCAGGATTCCGTATTTGTACAAGATATCGCTTGCTATATCAGCGGTGGAGGTATCACCTGCGTTTCCACCCGCTCCGTATGTAACACTTATAAAATCCGGCTGAAGATCCTTTAAATTATCCAAGGTTTTATAAATAGTATCAATCGGACTGGTCTTTTTAGGAGGAAAAACCTCAAGAGAAAGAACAGCCCTATTTTTTTGAAACAAAGACGCTATCTGCATGAATTACACCCCTTTCACATCACCTTGACTCACTAAATAGTATAATACTCTTTGACCCTAAAAACTTTTACTAATTGTAGCCCTTCTTCCAATACATGTCAATGAAATAATCCTTATCTTGTTATCATTTTTATTAGATATCTGCCTTTCTATTCATTTGTGTTATTATTATTAAGAAAGCTCCCGTTCTATATGAATTATCTCTCCTTCGGTATTACTCTCTATAAACCCGATTACAGTATCTATTATCTGGTCTGCATGGGAATTGTCATTAGTTACACAAGCAAAACCAAGTATTATACTTTGGTGGATATTCTGATCTTCTATCTCAGCTATAGATACATTGTATTTATTCTTCACTTTGGCACACAGGCTTTTTACCACCATCCGCTTTTCCTTTATAGAATGGACCCAAGGAGCATATATTCTGATTTTTGCGATTCCAACGACCATTTTTCACACCCCGCTTTTCATTGAATTATTTAGATATTAAACTCTGTGATTACTTTATACTTCTACATTAATACTCTTATTATGTATAACTTAAAATCTACTGTCTAGAAACTTTAAAGTCAATGCTTTTTAAAAATGAATAAGCTTTTCATATCTGTATAACATAAATAAAAACCAAATATTAAGGAAGGTACTATGAATACTGAAAAAAGATTGACAAAAGCATATAAGGAATCAACTGTTGAATATTTTGATAAAGATTCAAAATATGTAATCTTTAGTGACATGCACCGTGGAGATGATAGCGTATCGGATGAGTTTGCCCGAAACCAGGCTATTTTTCTTCATGTCCTTAATTATTATAGTAAAGAGGGTTATGTATATATAGAGGCAGGGGATGGTGATGAACTCTGGGAGCATAAGAATTTCAAGCATATTAGGCTTGCCCATAAGGACATATTTATAGTCTTAAAAAAATTTTTTGATGTAGGCAAGCTTAGAATGATTTATGGAAATCACAATATATATCTAAGGGATAAAAAGTATGTGCAAAAAAACTATTATCAATTCTACGACGAATATAATCAAAAAAGAGTAAACTTATTTCATGGGATAGAGCCCATTGAAGCCCTTTTGTTAAAGAATAAGACTACGGATCAGGAAATACTTATAGTCCATGGACATCAAGGGGATTTGATAAATGATCAGTTCTGGCAGATATCTATGATTTTATTGCGTTATTTTTGGAGGTTCCTTCATATAGTGGGCTTTGAAAATCCTTCCAGTCCAGCAAGAAATCTCTATAAAAGACATAAGGTAGAAAAGAATTATAATAAATGGATTAAAAAACACAAAATTATGCTGATATGCGGTCATACCCACAGACCTAAGTTCCCCAAGAGAGACGAACTGCCCTATTTTAATACCGGGTGCTGTATCAATACCCGGGGCATCCCCGGTATTGAAATTGAAAATGAAAGTATTCAGATGGTTGACTGGAGAGTTAAGGTTAATGAGGAGGGAATCATGCGTATAGAAAGAACCCTAGTACGAGGTCCCGAACCTATTGAAAGATATGATTGTATGAACATCACAGATTATGATGGCTTAAAGACTAATTGTAAAGATATATACGATGATTAAATTAATTATACAAAGTAAAAGCATAGACATCTGATTCCTGTCCATGCTTTCTTTATAGATGTTTTTTACCAGATAAGTATCATCTGCTTGTGTCACTGTCCTTATCCTTTGGATTGTCCTCATGTAGTCCAAATACTGCCCTTGCACTTTCCGCCTGTGGATCATGCTTTATATGCTTGGAATGAAACTTACCGTCGGCCTTTTTATTGTTTCTTGTACTTTTCATTTTATTAGACATATAACCACTCCTTTTATTTCATTTTAAATATTAGTATACAGATATCGTCTTCTTATATACTATGTTATAACAACAAATAAAAACTAGGGTACATATTTCAAAAAACAATATATTATAGTTAAGGAAGTAACTTTACTTAGAAGACAGTATAAGTTATACTGATGACTGAAAGTAAGATACTTAGAAGACGGTATAAGTTATACTGATGACTGAAAGTAAGATACTTAGAAGATGGTTTAAGTTATACTGATGACTGAAAGCAAGAGAATACATACAGTGTCCCTTACATATAAGAATTAGGGATTTCGATTAAAATATAAGTATATCAAGAAAGCGAGGATTCAGAATGAAGATAGCTGTATTAGCAGGGGGGACCAGCCCGGAGAGGGATGTATCTCTATCCACCGGAACGATGATTTATAAGGCTTTAAAAAATATTGGACATAAGGTAGTACTTCTGGATGTATATCTAGGCTACCAAGGAGATACCAATGATATTTTTGATAAAGAGAATGACTGGGCTAAAGGGATAGGTACTATAAGAGAGGACAATCCTGATATCAACCATATTAAAGCACTCAGAAAGGATAATCCCAATCATTTCTTTGGACCCGGAGTAATAGATATCTGCGATAAGGCTGATATAGTATTTTTGGCTCTTCATGGTGAGAACGGTGAGGATGGAAAAATTCAGGCAGCTTTAGATTTAATGGGAATAAAATATACCGGAACAGATTATGCCTCTAGCTCTATTGCTATGGACAAGGCGATTTCAAAGGAACTTTTCGCTTACTATAATATCTCTACCCCCATGGGTATCCATGTAAGAAAGGGAGAAAGCTATTCCTGGGACCAGTATCCCTGCGTCGTTAAAGTAAATAACGGCGGTTCCAGCGTTGGTGTATCAATTGTGCATTCACCTGATGATATGGAGCCTGCCATAAAAAACGCTTTATCATATGGTGATGAGGTTATTATAGAGCAATATATTAAAGGACGTGAATTTTCTGTAGGTGTTATTAGCGGAAAGGCTTTACCTGTTATAGAGATCGCACCGATATCCGGCTTTTACGATTATAAGAATAAATATCAGGCAGGAAATGCTATTGAAACCTGTCCGGCAGACTTAAGCCCTGCACTTACTGCTAAGATGCAGGAGATGGCCGAAAAAGTATTCCATGCTCTTCGTTTAAAGACCTATGCTAGGATGGATTTTATATTAAATGATAAGAATGAGATTTATTGTCTTGAGGCTAATACCCTTCCCGGTATGACACCTACCTCCTTATTGCCCCAGGAGGCAAAGGCAGTAGGTATAGATTTTGAGGACTTATGTGAATTGATAATCGATATATCTTTAAAAAAATATAATTAATGATTTAAGGAGTTCTCCATGAAGAATATGACTTTATCAAATATTGCCGTAGCCTGTAAGGGTAAGCTATTTAATTATGACACTTCCTGTGCTACTGAGGTTAAGGGCGTAGTTATAGATTCCCGGCTTGTCAAGGAGGATTATCTTTTTGTAGCCACTAAAGGTGAAAGAGTTGACGGACATGACTATATAGCTTCTGCAGAAGGCAAGGGTTCTATGGCTATAATTTGTGAAAAGACACCGGCAGACATATCTATACCCTATATTCAAGTAAAGGATAGTCTGCAGGCTCTAAAGGATATAGCCACATGGTACCGTATGCAGCTTAATATCCCTATTGTGGGTATTAGCGGCAGCGTGGGTAAGACCTCTACCAAGGAATTCGTAAGCAGCGTTCTATCCCAGAGATTTAGAGTACTTAAGACTGAAGGGAATTTTAATAACGAAATCGGACTTCCTCTTACCATATTGCAGATTCGCGAGGAGCATGAAATAGCTGTTCTCGAGATGGGTATTAGCGATTTTGGTGAGATGCACCGATTAAGCCAGATAGCCAAGCCCGATTATTGCTTACTCACCAATATAGGCCAATGTCACCTTGAGCAATTAGGTTCGAGGCAGGGTATACTAAAGGCAAAGTCCGAGATATTTGATTTTATGAGTGAGGATGGAGGCATTATTCTAAATGGCGATGATGATATGCTTGCTACAATTCATAATGTCAAGGGTATTACCCCCATACGATATGGGTTAAATACTGATAATGATGTCTATGCTGATAATATTATAAACAAGGGTCTTATAGGCTCTAGTTACAAGCTACATATTAGGGATGAAATCTTATCTGTTAATACATCAATGCCTGGAAATCATATGGTACTTAATGCATTAGCAGCTGCTACAGTAGGGTGGATGCTTGGATTAACCGGTAGAGAAATCACACAGGGTATAGAACAGATAGAGCCTGTAAGTGGAAGAAATAATATTATACACCATGATAAATGGACTATAATTGATGATTGTTATAATGCCAACCCAGTATCTATGAAGGCAGCCATAGATTTATTAGCTATGGCTGATACAAGAAAAGTTGCTATCCTTGGAGATATGGGCGAGTTAGGAAAGGACGAAAAGGAATTACATAAGGAAATCGGAGCATACCTTGCAACAAAAAAACTAGATACTATTATCTGTGTCGGTAAACTTTCTGCTAATATGTATGATGGAGCTAAGGAATTATTGCCTGATAATTCAGATAGCTTATTTCATTTTGAAACACAGGATGAATTAATAAATGCTCTTCCTAATTTGTTAATTACCGGGGACACTATCTTGGTAAAAGCTTCCCATTTCATGGGATTTGATAAAATTGTCAGCATAATTCGCAGATAGTGTTTTTATTAAATTCTGATTAGTATTTACTAATATTTGTATTATTTCCCTTTTCATAGTTAAAAAATGGTGGTATACTTAATCGCGATAGGCTTATAAAAAATTAAAGCTCTATAATATTCATAGGAGTGGAAAGAAGGGGAACTAATGTCATTAAGCGTTAAAAACATAACAAAAAAATATGGGGATAAGCTGGTCGTTGACAATCTCAGCTTTGAGATGAGCGAGCCCGGTGTCTATGCCTTGCTGGGAACAAACGGTGCAGGAAAAACCACATCGCTTAGAATAATCTTAGGTATGCTTGCTAAAAATAGCGGCGAAGTATTATGGGAAGGCAAATCGATTGATGTTGTAAATACAAATGTCGGATATCTTGCTGAAGAAAGAGGTTTATATCCCAAATATTCTTTAATGGATCAGCTTATGTATTTCGCAAAGTTAAAAAAGGTTGATAAGCATACCGCCATGGATAGAATAAAATACTGGTCTGATCGTCTTGATGTTGATGAATATATATTCCCTCCTAAGGGAAAAGGCAGAAGGGCTTCAAAATCAAACCAGGCAGATCAGCTGTCTAAGGGAAATCAACAAAAAATACAGCTAATGGTCGCACTTTTGTCCGATCCGGATTTATTGATTATAGACGAACCCTTTAGTGGTCTTGATCCTCTAAATACTGACTTGTTCAAATCTATTATTAGGGAAGAAATAAACAAGAACAAATATTTAATCATGTCAAGTCATCAGATGCCTACTATAGAAGAATTCTGCTCTGATATTACTATTCTGGATCGTGGTAAGGTGAAGCTGCAGGGTAACCTATCTGAAATTAAAAAGAGTTATGGTCGCGTTAATCTTATTGTTAAATGTGAGCAGGACATTGCCTCCTATATAAGCTCCTTTAACCTTAGGATAATAAATAAAACTCCCAGCGAATATCATCTTCGTGTCCAAGGAGAGGATGAGGCAATGGGGTTTTTAGCCAAACTAATTAATGACAACATTACCGTAATCAAATTCGAATTGCGGGAGCCGTCATTACATGAAATTTTTGTTGAAAAGGTGGGAGTTGATAAAGATGAAGAGTAATATTACCGGGTGGAAGGAAGTCTATTCCTTTACATTATCACAGGTATTAAAGAGTAAAGCATATCTTATCTCCTACTTTTTATTGGTATTGATAGTGTTAGTATCCATGCCTGTAACCAGTAAACTGCTCTTTAATAATGCTGAGGATGAAAATGCCCCCAGTCCTGTAAATACTATCTATATTAATAATATGACCTCACTTACGGATATAGATTTTGAAGATATAAAAAACATCGATTCTTTTTCACATATAGAATTTAAGACAATGAATTCTGACTATGATTCATTGGTAGAACGAATTAGCGATAAAGAAAAAAGCTCAGCAATTCTAGACATAAGAGAAGAAAACGGGGCTTACAATCTGCATTTATCCATGGTAAAAGAGGGCCCGATTAATAGATCCCAGCTTCAGAGGTTAGGTGATGCGATACTGTCTGAATTTACAAGCACGCGTATGGAGCTCCTTGGAGTTAGCGGTGAGCAGCTTGTCCTCTTACAAACTCCGATAGTATCAAAGGTTACAATGACAGATATTAGCCAAGATGCAATAGTAGATGAAAACACTGCCATCTCTTTTAGCGAATATTGGTTTGTCTATGGCATACTTTTCTTTGTACTCATGGCTAATATGCTTACCGGAACCCAGGTTGCCACATCCATTGTAACAGAGAAATCCACCAGAGTTGTCGAATACCTTTTAATTACTGTGAAGCCTCTTGCACTTATGATTGGAAAGGTTTTTGCGATGATGACTGCAGCACTAATACAGATGTTATCAATGGTATTAGCCTTATTTGTATCAAATAAAATTTCAGCAACCTATTCACCCGATAGTAATAGTCTGCTATCTCAGCTATTACCCAGCGATTTGTTTGGAAATATTAATATAACCAATATGTTTCTATGTATTATACTGGTCTTTCTCGGTTTGCTATTTTATGCGGTATTGGCAGGTCTTGCCGGAGCTACCGTAAGCAGACTTGAGGAACTCAATGAGGGTCTTACCCTCTTTACCTTGTCCAGCTTAGTCGGTGTCTACATCGGGCTTGGTGCCGCAAGCGCTTTAATGGGTTCAGGTGTTAATGCTTTTGTAGTATTTGCCTTCCTTTTCCCATTCTCCTCCCCCTTTGTATTACCAGGAGCTATTCTGGTTGGAAAAGCCAGTCTGCTCTTAACTGGTATAGCCATAGTTCTTCAGCTAGTATTTATAGTATTGCTATTTATTTTTGTGTCAAGGGTATATGAGACTCTAATTCTCCATAATGGCAATACAATCAAAATAAAGCAGCTGTTTCAAATTTCAAAGAATTCTAAGTCGGTACCAGGTACCAGCCCTAGGTAATACTTTAAGTTGGTACCTGGTACCACAAAAGAGAGTACCTGGTACCGTAAAAAGGGTACCTTAAAAAGATTGGAGGATTATTATGAATAATAATTTCAGGGGATGG
>SHOH01000016.1:0-1718 GCA_004294845.1 Anaerolineaceae bacterium | reverse complement strand
TCTACAATCAACAAAGTAGTTATATTGGATAATAGTGGGCTACCCCCTACGGATTATAAAGCCATGAATCCTGACCTTTTCAGTGGATATTATAATCATATTGAATTTGTTACCACAGATGAGCAAACAAGAGATAATCTACTGGACTTTGCCTCCAAAGACTCGGATAGAACGATAGCCGTAATTATTACGGGCAAAGACGGTGCATTCGAAATAGAAGCTATTATACCTCACAATTCTATAGTCGCTCCCATGGATGTGGATCAATTACTGGTTAAAATGACCTCTTCCTTTGAAGCTAATAAAATAATGCAAGCTAATTTAAGCGATAAGGTGCTAACCGCTGTGTTTACACCTGCTAATACCTCTTATTCTGAATTCGGAGAAAGCGCAAGCACTGCCGCTATGGTTATTAAGATGGTTGCTCCTATGGTATTTAGCTTTATGATGTATTTTATGCTCCTCTTTTATGGCCAGCTTGTGAGTAAATCTGTGTCCACAGAGAAAACCTCTAAACTCATGGAAACTCTGCTTACCTCCATCCATCCATATGCTATGATAACCGGTAAGGTATTGGCAGTAACCGCTTTAGCTATATTACAATTTGTTACCTGGATCTTAGCAGCGGTTATCGGATTATATGGTGGTAATGCTATCGCTCATCAGATGTATCCAGGCTATGAGAATTCTGTTATTACATTTATTAATTTTATAAAGGATAATATAGGTGATACAGGTATGACGCTTCCTGCGGTCTTATTGGCAGTTCTAATATTTGGAATCGGATTTATGTTTTATTGTGTACTGGCAGCATTGGCAGGATGTATGGTATCTAAGCCTGAGGATGTAGCATCAACACAAGGATTGTTCCAGTTCCCTATTATAATCAGCTGGCTTATCAGCTACTTTGCACCCCTTATGGGTAATTACAGATTGCTTTCAGTTACCAGATATATTCCTTTCACAGCCCCATTTTGCGTACCTTCAGATTTAATCACAGGCGCGATAGGCTTAGGTGAAGGATTGCTGTCCTTGCTTGTCCTTACCGTTTTCTCTTTATTGATAATTATATTATCTTCAAAGATATATAAGGGCCTCGTTCTCTACACAGGACAAAAAGCAGATATGAAGCTACTGATAAACGTATTGAAAAGTTAGATTTTAAAGGGTGCCAGGTACCGTGCCTGGCACCCTTTAGAATTTTTCATAGTGAACCTTATCGGGGTCATATCTATCTACCAGTTTGTGTTGCTGCCCTTCCTCTGGGTATCCAATCGGAATTACACAGAAAGGTCTTAATCTACTTTTTAGTTCATATAGCTCACTGATAAGATCCATTCTGTCCTGCATAGGTGCTACTCCAAGCCATACACCTCCCAGACCCAGATGTGTCGCTTCCAGCAATATGTTCTGGGCTGCTGCTGCCATATCCTGCTCCCAATGGAGCTGTAAGCGCATTCTATCCTCATTTCCCAGAAGCACTATAGCTAAGGGGGCATCAGCTACCATCTTTGAATAGGCGCTTATCCCGGCAAGTTTCTCTAGGTTTTCCTTGTTCTGAACGACAATAAATTCCCAAGGTTGTTGGTTAGCGGCAGAGGGAGCCTGCATAGCTGCCCTAAGAAGCTTTTCTATCTTCTCTTCTTCCACAGCTTGCTTTTTATATCTACGAATACTTCTTCTGTTAAAAATAACATCCATTATTGTTCCTCCTTAAC
>SHOH01000140.1 GCA_004294845.1 Anaerolineaceae bacterium | reverse complement strand
GCCCTTACACCGTCTAAGACCGCAAGTATCCCAAATATACTGTTATCTACTGTATAGGTGATTACTTCCTTAAGTTTGTCCATAGCATCATTAGATAACCGTTTTTATTGGCTTGCCGGGTAAATTTGATGCAATATTTAAACCTTCATATTCTCTTTACGTTTTGATACGATGAGCTAAAATAATTAGTAAATTCATCATAATTTATTTACTCTTTCTTATCTGTGAAGACAAGAGTAATTTTTTGATATAGCTTCCTTATTACCTGGTTTCTCAGAGCTCTCTAGATAAACTCACCAAACAATTCGTCAAAAGTATATGTGACTTGCTTAATATTCTCTTCCGCTTCTTTTCTTGACTCAAATAAATCCTTTGTTAATTGTTTATACTGCTCTTCCGTTATTTTGAAATAGTGTGTTATGGTTAAATCATCAAAATATACCTCTACATTTCCGTTTTGAGGAAGTGTTTTCAACATCTCTATTGCTTCTGAACCTTCTGGAAATCCAACCATATATACTTCCTCTTCCATTTGCGTTTTATTGTTTAGATATCCTTCTGAATAGAATCTTATTTCTGATTTCCTTTCCCCACTGTCTTCTATCTCGTAATAAGCAAAAGTAAGTCCAAATCCTCCCTGCCAATAACTAATTGTTGTTCCACTATTAACTTGGAACTGCTGTATACCTGACATACTATTCCATACATATGGTAATGATAAATCATTTCTATTAGTTAATGGTGAAAAAGTTTCAAATAAATATCTACCTTCAGCATTTGCGTTCTCACTATAAAATCTAATTCCATAAGTACTATCACCATCAGTCTCCATTTTTATAGTTCTAGTATCAAATGATTCAACTGTGTGACCTCCGAATCCTTATCCAGCTATCTTTCTCAATTCTGTTATTACATTTTGACCGTAAGCATACAATTTAGTAAATTCACTCTCATAGTTTTGTAACTTGGTTTCCTCTATATCCCTTGAATACACTTCGTTTTTACTCATTAAATAAAATATTACATGTCCTGATTGCGGTAAAGAATAAGATTGTACTTTATTACCCTTTTTCATAAATCCTTGTGACTCATTCACAAAAGCAACTGCAGCATTTCGAACACTTTCATGAGCAAATCCTCCAATTACACCTCCCCCACTGCTTAAATATAAGCTTGCGTTCCCATCAATATATGCAACAAGGGTTGCAGTTGTCTCATGAAAGCCAATCTCCATTACTGAACAAAATATGTTATTGTCATCATCAAGATTAATTCCTATTGATTCAGGTAATAGATTAAAAACCTTATACCTTAATTATTTATACGGATTATATGCTAATTTAATTTCTCTATTCTTCATTTTATTTATAATAATATATAACAATATAACAAGTAAGAATGTTATTCCAACATAAAAAATAATCTGCATTTTATTTTCCTTTCCTTGTTAAAGATTAGTAAAAGGTCACTTCAGTTTTTATCTAAGTGACCCTTTGCCTATTAAGAATATCGTCTTTTTATAAGTTCCTCTTGATATTTTTTTACTATAGAAAAAATTGAGGTATCACCGTTAATAATATTTATTGCATATTTTTTTACTATCAATGATAAATTATCAAGAACACCTCTCATATCCTCGTTTATTATCTTTTCCCTTCTTTTAATTTTTGATATTGTAGTATCACTTGTATCTTTCAATAGAAATGTATCTCCTTTTCCCTGATTAATAACATCTACAAGAGTATAAATATTTATTATTGATTTATCCTTTGATTGATTATTTGGGAATTTCCCATCTTCAAGTTCGGCAAATGCTACACCAATTACAGCCGATGCAAAATACCAAAATACTTTGATACCAATTTTTGAACTACAATAACTAACGACAGCTTCAGAATCTGGAAAGTAATTCGGACTTTGTAAATCTGTCGAAACTTTAAAACCGTATTTATTTTCAAGAAAACTAAATGCTTTTGTTGCTTCTAATAGAAACTTTTCTACTGTTTCAACCATCTTTTTCTCCTATTTCGTAGCAGGGTTATACTTAATTACATTTGGATACTGCCAATTATTGTTGATACTTCTCGTTTCTATATCATAAAATGGGCTTGTAATTCCTTGGCTCGCTTTTACTGGGTCAGCTCCAATATCAACAACTGTTGCTCCATTTTCTTGTGTCTAGTACTTTATCCAAGAGCGATTAATTTCAGCATCTGTTGCTGTACCTGGAGCAAAGTTTTTAAAATCCTTTGTTATTGGTTCTAAATAACTTGCTGTTCCCCATTTTTCCATTTGAGCCGATGGCTTCTATTTTCCCATAAGTAGCTACAATTTGGGCACGGTACACCTTTTAGATGGATGTGATTGTCGCAAAACAGATAAATTCAAAACTTTAAGGGTGTCTGTATAGGATAACCATCGGTTGCATCGGGAAAAACCGCTGTTTAATTTCTTCCGTTCCATTTGCGAAACCAGTCATCTAAATAACGTAAGCACTCTTCAACTTGTTTATTAACAACTGAACTCTTACTGCTCCTATATTGTTTTAGCATTAATTCTAAATCCGACATTCCTTCGGTTGAAGATGAAGGCTGTGTATTCAGCCATCCTGTCAATGCATATGATAGCAAAAATTCATTCTCCTGATACGAATTATTGCTAAGCTTTTTTAAAAATATATATAAGTCATCCATTTGTTCAATCCCTCCTTATATTATTCTGGCATATGAAAAAAGTTAAGCCTTACACTGTTAGGATTTGTGACTATTTCAATTCCTCCACCTAAGTTTGGAGGCACAGGAGGTGCAGGTCTAGTTATATAAGGTGCTCCGGTAATTTTTGTTCCCCCAATAACATAATCAATTTGGCTGTTCGCAAGGCCGTATTTGTTTGCATAACCAGAACTCAAGGGGTTTTCCGGAGCCCAAAACTGTGCATTCGTTACATTAGATTTTCCAAATGTTCCGGTTCTGTATAACTGCCCACCATTATCAACGGTTTGTCTTAATTGTAAAGCTTCTTTCGAATTTGATTGTATTGCTTTCCCATAAGGTGTGTTTATACCTATACTCGTTTCCTTATTCTGAATCGACACATTCTTTACACTAGTAACAGTAGGTCCCTTGATAATGTTCTTGCTAGGTGTTATTGTATTCGTAGGTTTCTCACTGGTATTAGTACTGGCTGTACTCTTAGGTGTGATACTTGCAGTTTTATTGGTAGTTGTAGTCTTATTGGTAGTTGCAGTTTTAGTAGAAGTTGTAGTCTTATTGCTATTTGTAGTGGTACTTGTTGTGGTTTTGGTACTTGTCTTAGTTTCCTTTGATGCTGAAGGTTCTTTGCTCTTCTTACTTGATGATTCAGAACCCCTATATACACTGGCCAAGGATACCGTGGTAATTGCAGCCATACTTATTGCTGCCTCGGCTTTGTTATAAGCTCCCACGTTTCCTTTAAAAACAGTATCAGCTACATAATTTTTCCCTGTAGCCGCTTCAACTGCCCTATTGGCTCCTGTGATAGCTACTCCTCCAGCCACAGCATAGGTTCCAACCACTGCAGCTGTCGCTAGGGTCGATGCAGCAGCACCTGCTCCGTAATATACAGCCGCTGTGGCAACTGCTGCACCCAATGTACCTGCGGATGCTACAACAGCTGTAGCAACAACAGCAGTAACAGCTACTATAGCTATAACCTTAAGAGCTGTAGAGGCAAATTTCTTTAAGGAAAAATGCCCTGTAGGGTCTTCATAAACGAGAGGATTATTCAGGCAATAGGTATAACGGTTAAGGCTTAAAGGATCATTCTTTTCACCACTATAAGTATCCTCTGTGATAAACCGTGCAATCGTACTATCATAATACCTAGCATTAAGGTAGTATAATCCTGTTTCATCATCGTATTGATATCCATTATATGTTATGAAGTTATCCGCATCCCCAGTCTTACCAAGAACATTTCCAAAGGCATCATAATCATAGGTTACTGCAATATTACCCTTAGAATCAATCAGTGAGGTTACATCGCCGTGTGCATTATATAGATAATAATACTTCTGTGCGACATCTCCATATACTTCCCTGTATAATAGGATATTACCATATACCTGCATGGCCTTCTGGTTATTCTTATCATCTGTCTCCAGAATTACATGATCTTCATCATCGTACAAGTACCTGGTTATCTTCCCATTAACTTGCTTTTCTACTCGATTTCCTTCCCCATTATATAGGTATGTATTTGAGGTATTCTCATTCTGTAGTTGAATAAGCTGATTGAAATTATTGTACTGATATGTAGTAATAAGCTTAGTTCCAGTTCCAGTGCTAGAATCCCTCTTTATGATTAGACCGAAATTCGGCAATGAGCTGCCACTTACTTCTGAACCATTGATGCCCTTCGCCAGATCAAGCTCTCCAACTAGCTTACTGATAAGATTTCCGTTAGAATCATAAAGGTATCTAGTTTCCTCACCTCCGGTGGAAAGTGTGGTTGTTAATCGATTCTGCTTATCGTATGAATAAAGGGTTGTGGATACCAGATTATCGAAAGTAATCTGTTCTGTCTTTCTATTACCTGCACCGTCGTAGGTATAATCGGTTAATCTACCTTCCGGTTCCTTTACACTGCTCAGACGGTTTAAATTGTCATAGGAATAAGTTGTAGTTCCCTTCTCTTCTATTTTCGATATTTGGTTACCTGCAGCATCGTAAGTATATCTATAAGATGATATTACGGTTCCATCAGCTTTTTTATTATAGAGTGCTATAACCTGACTATTGCGATTATATGTATAGGTTTCACTAATTCCGTCTGGATAAAGAATACTGGAACGATTTCCATTGGGAGCATATGAATATTCTGTCGACTCCTCACCGATTGTAACCGTCTTTAGTCTTCTTACCTTATCATAAGCCCTTTCTACTACATTTCCTTTCGGGTCTGTATCCCTTTCCTTATACTCACCTTCCACTGATGTTGGTAAGTCATATTCATAAATCGTCTTTCCGATTGATGGTACTTCTTTACTACATATGCGATTCAACCCATCGTAGGTTTTTGTTGTTGTACCTGTTGAGTCTGACATTGATAGGACATTATTATTAGAATCATAGGTATAGCTAAGATTCTCTCCGCCTGCATTTACAGCTATTATATTACCAAGTACATCATAGGTATAGGTAGTGCAGATACCATTTCTATCCGTCTTTGAAGCCATTAGCCCATCTGCATAGTACGTATAGCTCTCCTGCTTTTTAATATCTTGAAAACCATACGGGTCAATGCGGCGAATGAGTTTATTAGCTGCGTTATATTGATAATTAGTAGTATTCCCATTTCCATCGGTCTGAGATAACAGATTGCCATTTACATCATAGGTATAGGTATTTTTATATCCCAGAGCGTCCATTACTCCTATAATACGATTTTCACTATCATAATAGAAGTTTATGTTATTTCCATTTCCATCAGAGTTGGTAATGATATTCCCTCTGGTATCATAGGTATCACGGTTAACATGGCCTTCCGCATCAATTATTGCCACCTTGCGGAGATTCTTATCGTATTCAAATATTATTTCATTGTGTAATGCATCAAAAGCATTGATCTGAGCATCAGCATTATTATAATGAAACTGTTGGATTATGTTATTGAGTGCATCCCTAATTTCTACCATCCTGTTAATTCCATCATACACTTTTCTTACCGTATTGCCAAGATAATTTGTCTGTGTCAACTGATTTCCGTTGCCGTCGTAGGTATAGCTAGTGGTCTGACCAAGGGGATTGGTCTCTGATAGTATTCTGTTTAACCCATCATAGGTGCTATTTGTTACATTACCGTTACCGTCAGTCCTAGTCAGTATATTCCCATTCAAATCATAAGTCTGTGAGGTCGTAACCGTGTCTGTACCATTGGTTATGGACTTACTTAGGTTTCTTCCCAAGCTGTCATAGGTAAAGGTTGTAATTGTCCCCAGCGTATCCTTTGAATAAGTTAGGTTACCAAGAACATCATACTGATATATGGTTTGGTTACTTGCAATGGTTTCATCTCCTGGTGTATTGATCTGTGATATCTGTCCCAGTGCATTCCACTTTTGATGCGTCGTATTCCCTAATCCGTCCGTCAGAGTGATTGCTCTACCAAGATTATCATATACTACAGAGGATTTCAGAACACCATTCACATCAGTACGAAGTAGGTTATCAGCTCCGTCATAGGTGTAGGTATAGGTGGTTCCGTTATAGGCTTCTTTAATCAATT
>SHOH01000291.1 GCA_004294845.1 Anaerolineaceae bacterium | reverse complement strand
CATCCGACCATCCCGACATGGTACGAAGCAGTATCACAATGTCCTTAAGCTCTGCCGTTCGATGTCTTAAAGTATCCCTATCAAACAAAAGCAATCCCTTATCCGGATCTGTTAACTCCTTAATCCGTATTGCAATAGCTCTTGCTTCAAGCTCCTTCTTAGAGTACTGAATTTCCTCCTCTTCATCAAATAAACCTGATTTATCCTCAGGCATGTCCGATAAATCCAAAGAATTGTCCTCTTCAGTATTATAAATGCTTCCATTCTCATCCTTAGTCAGCTCCTCTTCGGTCACTAAAATAAGTTCGACATCCCGGGCTATCCTATCCTTAATATCATCAGCATGTATAAAATGATTCTCTGGCTCATCTATCACCCTATCATTATCTGAAGTCTGATCCTTATCTTTATGCGGCATTAATTCCTCATATAATTCTCCGTATTTCAATGAAGCAGTATCATCATAATGGATACCACCTATAGGCTCTGTCATAATCTGTTCAAAGATGGTATTGACAAAATCCAGTACCACTCTTCTGCTTCTGAAATTCTTATCAAGATCTATTCTTTGGCTTGTATTGATATTACCCTCTTCATCTTGATCATATGTTCCATAGGATTTATATTTCTCAAGAAAAATCTCCGGCATTGCTAAGCGGAATTTGTAGATACTCTGCTTAACATCTCCAACCATGAATCTATTGGATAAACCAAGATGCTCTCTTGATATAGTTCTAAGAATAGTCTCCTGAACAAGGTTACTATCCTGGTACTCATCTATCAGTATCTCGTCAAATTGCTCGCTCAGTTCTATGGCAGCCTTTGTAGGGATAATTTCACCTTCATTTTTAGCTGTCAATATCTCTAGAGCAAAATGTTCCAAATCATTAAAATCAATAATATTTTTTTCTTCCTTCTTAGCTGCAAAGACTTCCATAAAATCTAAGGTAAGCTCTGATAATACTTCCATAACCTTTCCCACTGACTGCATATCTTCAAGCATTTCATCTATAGGCTGGAAGAAGAATGAGGAAATCAGATCCTTAATGCCCTTCTTCATCTCATCCCTTAAGCCCTTTACTTTATCCTTCTTTGCCTGCGGCACCTCAGTCTGCCTCTTGGATGAAAGACGGGAATAGGATATATCCGAGAAGGCCTTTGCATAATCCTCATAGGTGCCCTGCTTCATA
>SHOH01000015.1:30279-33886 GCA_004294845.1 Anaerolineaceae bacterium | reverse complement strand
AATCGAGGCGACGGGACTCGAACCCACGGCCTCTGCGTCCCGAACGCAGCGCTCTACCAAACTGAGCCACGCCTCGAAATGCGGTTCCATTATGGAACCGCATTAATAATTATCGTACAAAAGCATATAAAAGTCAACCAGCTTTTTGTGATTATAGTATATTAGCGTAACCTATTAGTAACCTATTAATTATCATGTTACTTTACTATAGATTATATATTTAACTCAATCAGTCTTGGTTTGTCACTACCTGTATAGAAGCTTTCCCTTAAGATATCAATGTTTGTTGTGATCTTCTCTCCATTAGCCTCTACTGTTATGTCATAATTTCCAAAGAACAATCTTGTCTTACCTAGTCCATCAGAACCGGTTACGATATCAGCATCGCTATGCCACTGACGATGAATCAGGTCATACAATGTGTTATATACCGGCTTTATCTTAAGGTCCTCTGTAACCACACCTGCAGGAGCATCTAACCAGCGGTGATCGGTAAAGTCAAACCATGACAGAGCCTCTGTAGCCGGATGACTAAACACAAGAGTATAAAAATCATGAGCGAATTCTGCCTGCGAATATAAATCTTCCTCTGTTTCAAGCCAGCTATTTCTTTCCCCTGCTCCGTACTTAGTAATACCAATCGGCGTTCCGCTGCAGATTGAATTCTCAGGGAAATGAATTGGCCACCCAAATTCAGCTGCACGATCCATAACTCTCATGGTCTCTTCCTCACTCCAGCGATCCACATGTTGATGACTTTGTATACCCAAGATATCAATATCCACATCATTCTCGCGCATCTCGCGCAATAAATCATAGTATTCCTCGACATGAACATTCCAATCGCCATATAAAAGCTTTGCGTCAGATTTAAAGGAACGAACCAGCTTAGTTGCAAATTTCATCATTTTGATTGGACCGGTCTTGTCCACCCACCTGGATACAGGATTATCAAATCGATTATTAACCGTTGTCTCATTTACCACATCAATAAAATCAAAATCCTCACCGTAGTTCTCCATCAAATGAGAAATTCTTTCAGTATATAGCTTGGCTATATCATCTTCATAGCTAACCCAATCTGGACATAATTCATGCCATACTAATGCATGTAGTTTTCTTTTGATCTTATTTTGCTGTGCCCATTTAATTAAGTTGCTTGTGTAAGGCTCGTTGTATTGATAACGTTTAGGCTCATACCAGCTCCAGTGATAAGGAACCATAGTATAATTAAATAACTTAACGAATTCCTTAGTAAATAAATTATTCATCTCTTTCGTGTCATAGGTACCATATTTATAGCATACTGCACCAAATAAATACTGGTGGTTTTTCATACGAATTGTAACCTTAGCATCCTCTACTGTCTTACCGTCTTTTAATACTCTTACATCCACATCTGTCTGTCGGACTTGCTTAATTCGTTTTTGTGCTTCTCTTAAAATCTCACTCATCTTGACACCTCATGTTATACTCTTTCATATTATCCGTTTAATATAGCCTATCGGTCTTGAAGGCATTATATTGACTACTAAAACACTTAATCTGACTTATATAATAGTTGTTGGGTAAACGATTACACCTACCTCTATGCTTATTTTATCATGATATTACAAACTAGACAATCATATATTATTTTTTTATAAATTATGCACCATTATAAAAGACGTCGGTAAATTAATAAATGATTTCCCTTAAGTGGTTTTGGTTAATCATCTCAATCATACACAACGTCTTAATCTATTCCTCTATTCATTTTGATTTTAATTTTTAAATTAATATGCCACTATAATGCCGCCTTCATTAGCATACATGGTGCTTACTCCGGCAGTATCTACGATAAAGCAATCCTTAAAGGGAACTCTTTTTAGGATCTCATCCTTTATGAATTTAGCCCTCTCTAGGCAATTACAGTGTGCAATAGCCAGAACTCTCTCCTGAGGCTTAATTACATCACGCTCAATTATTTTTGCCATGGATATCAAAGCCTTAGTAATACCTCTGGCTTGATCAAGCTTTGTTATCGTTCCTTCAGGAGTGCCTCCCATAATCGGTTTTATATTTAAGACATTAGCAACGATTGCCTTAAGGTGACTTAGTCTGCCATTCTTTCGTAGATTATCTAGACTTTCAAGTACGAATTTAGTCTTCATCTCAGATCGAAAAGCATTAACTTTCTGAACAATATCTTCAAACAAATGGCCTTCACTAATAAGCTCCTTTATCTTCATGCTAATTAGGGTCTGCCCAACTGATGCACTACGGGAATCAATTATCTCAATTTTTTTATTCGGGTTATCCTCAAGATATAATCTCTTTGCCAATTCAGCACTGTTATAAGAACCACTTAATTCAGAGGATAATGTTACTACATAAGTATCACCTTCGTCAGAAAACTCCTTCATATAATCCTCAGGTGAAGGGCATGCTGATTTAGGACTATTGGGGCTTTCCTTCATAGTCCTTAAAAATTCCTTCTGATTAAATTCACCATTATCCACAAATACCTTATCATCAACCATTAAGGATAAAGGGATTACCTTAAAACTTGAGTCTTCCTTAAGCTCTTTAGGTAGGTCTGTACAGCTGTCTACTAAGATTTTATATTCCATATTTTCCTCCACTGTCTGCGTATTATGACAAACGTATAATTATCTTTGGCTATTATTCCCATTTCTATGTCTTGTTGTATTGGTGTATCATAACGTAGTTTTTATTACTATATAATAAAGCATTTATAAAGTTATTTCAAGTGCCTCTATGATAATATTATAATTTTTATAATATTTTAATAATTTGCTTTATAATATTTGTTGCTAAATTGCACTTTAATGTATAGGCTTAAATTTAACTATGCATTAAAAGAGCCGGAACGTGATTTATAGAATCACCCTCCGGCTAATGATTATGTTAAATTCACATATTCTTATAAAAGATACATATTTCTATTTTGCCAATAGCATCATTATATCATTACTTCTCTGGATAAATTTCGTCATCGCTTCTGCTTCTAGAGGCTTGTGACTAAGTAATGCCAGGTCATAGAGTTGTTCACATATCATAGGAGTATGCTCAGACTTCTCGTTGGTGATTACATATTGCACCAGCTTATGATTGGCATTCAGTACAAGTGTCTCGCCACCTCCGAATGCACTAGCATCCATTCCTGACATATTATACATCCGCATCATATCCTGCATTCTACGGCTTTCCTCTGACAGAGTAATTACTGAGGATACCTTGTCATTCCTAAGTCGTTCTACCTTGACCTCAAGCTTATCCTTTCCTAATACCTCACGGAAGAGCTTAGTCATGGCATCCGTATTATTCTTGAGTATCTTCTTATCCTTTTTCTTGGTTTCTTCCCTAAAATCATCAGTAATATCAGCATCTATACGCTGGAATTTGACCTTCTCATTCTTATATTCCACATGAGTTATAAATGGCTGATCTATATTATGATGTAGGATAAATGCATCCTTACCAGCTTCCTTGAACATATTAATGTACTGACTCTGCTGCTTCTCATCAGTAACATAATACACAACAATCTTATCCTCTTCCTTAACCTCTTCATACTTATCGTCTTCATCTATATCGGAAGCTT
>SHOH01000015.1:27756-30179 GCA_004294845.1 Anaerolineaceae bacterium | reverse complement strand
TTATCCTCTTCCTTAACCTCTTCATACTTATCGTCTTCATCTATATCGGAAGCTTCCTCATCACTAGGAACTTTCGATTCTTCTTTATCTTCTGCTACATCCTCGTCTTTGGCTTCCTCTTTTGTTAAATCTTCAGCCACTTCTTTGGCATCCTCTTTTTCATCAGATGATGCCTTAGAATTAACAGCCTCAACATATTCATCCAGAGAGATATATTTACCTTCTAAATTCTTGAATATGATGAAGTCCTTCATCTTATCGCTGAATTTATCATCCTTTAAGCAACCAAATTTTATAAAGGGGCTAATGTCATCCCAGAATTTTTCATAGCTTTCTCTTTCGACCTTATACATTCCGGTGAGCTTATCAGCCACCTTCTTTGTAATATAATCGGATATCTTCTTCACAAAGCCATCATTTTGCAATGCACTTCTTGATACATTCAGAGGCAAATCGGGACAATCTATTACACCCTTTAGAAGCATCAAGAATTCCGGAATAACCTCCTTGATATTATCAGCGATAAATACCTGGTTACTATATAGCTTTATAACACCTTCGATAGAGTCATATTCTGTATTAATCTTAGGAAAATACAGTATCCCCTTAAGATTGAAGGGATAATCCATATTCAGATGGATCCAGAATAATGGCTCCTTATAATCATGGAATACCTCTCTATAGAAATTCTTATATTCTTCTTCCGTACAGTCATTGGGATGCTTTGTCCATAAAGGTGTAGGATTATTTATAGGCTTAGGCTTCTTATCCTCTTTCTTCTCCTCAGCGTCTGATCCCTCTATATCCGTATCTATATCTGATTCCTCTACAGCCTTTCCATCCTCATCAACGGTTGTGGATATTACTTCATCCTCTTCTTCCTCTATAGGGTCATTGGCATTTCTAAAATATATCTCAACCGGCATAAATGAACAGTATTTATTAAGTACCTCTTTCACACGGTACTCATTGGAGAATTCATAGCTCTCATCATTAAGATAGAGCGTAATCTCTGTTCCCCTTTCGGTTCTATTTCCCTCATCCATCTCATATTCCGTGCCCCCATCGGATACCCAGAATACAGGAGCGGCATCCTTTTGCCAGGACAGGGTATTGATTGTGACCTTTTCAGCAACCATAAATGCCGAATAAAAGCCCAGTCCGAAATGTCCGATTATCTGATCGTCATTGGTTTTATCCTTATAGGTCTCAATGAATTTCTGTGCACCCGAAAATGCTATCTGATTGATATATTCCTTGACCTCATCTGCGGTCATTCCTATACCATTATCGGTAAAAGTGATAGTTTTTTCATCCGGATTGATTGTAACCACAATTTTATAATGGTTGTCCTCAGGAATATCCGCTTCACCCATTATATCAAGCTTTTTTAATTTGGTTATGGCATCGGCTCCATTGGATATTAGTTCACGGACAAATATATCATGGTCCGAATATAACCATTTCTTAATAATAGGAAAAATATTTTCTGAATTAATTGATAAATTACCTCTCTCAGTACTCATATTTTTCTCCTTTCACAAGTTTATTTTTTCGTTTATCTTATCCCAAGACTGCTTATTTATTTGAAAGCTATATTGGAATCTAACTTTTCCTTTTAACAAATATAATAATATGTGTGGCATAAAAAGTCAAGAAAAATTTAGCACTCTCTTAACATGAGTGCTAACAGTTTCAATTATTCTTCTTCAAATATAATGCCTTGTTTGCTAAGAAACTTCTTAACCCATCCATCCCATTCAATATCCAGTGTTTTATCCAGGGTAAAGGTCTTTATGGCGGTTCCCGTAATTATATGAAGTTCATTCTTTTCGAAGCGGATATTCATATACAAGCCGCCCACATCCTCAGCGCGAAGCTTCCCTCCAAGACCTTCCAGTAGCCTTGCGGTTTGATTACTCGGCAACTGAAACACTATCTTCATCATTAAGGGTGATTTTTGACCACGAATTATCGAAAATGCAATTCCCCTTATATCACCCCATAGTACAGCTTTTTCAGAGCCTCTTTCCTCCAGTTCCTCCTTAGTAAAGAAATTTTCATGAAATTGTCCGGATACATTGAAGTTGGTAAAGGTTTGAATGTCCATCTCTCTTAATATTAATTCGTCAAATAAGGTATTTGTAAGAAGCATTGCCATAAATGCTTTTACTTCTTCAATTTTTAATGAAATCATATCTTCTTATGCCGACCTGCTCTCTTTTATATTTAATTTAATTTGTTGGATAATGTTACAAATCCTATTTATTTACTTGTATAGATTCTTTCATATTACAAACAATATCCTTACAGACAATTTTATTAGGAGGTAAAACCTCCGTTATTAGCTACGAAAAAATTATTATTTATTAGGAGGTTTAGCATGTATTTTGAGCCATCCAAAAAGACATATTATAGATTCC
>SHOH01000015.1:23580-27656 GCA_004294845.1 Anaerolineaceae bacterium | reverse complement strand
ATTAGGAGGTTTAGCATGTATTTTGAGCCATCCAAAAAGACATATTATAGATTCCCTTCCGCAAAAAGTGTAGCTAAAATGGATAAGCGTATGTATTTCCCTGAAAAGCCTGCCCATGCTAGTGATGATTCGCATTATGATTATTCATCTAATTCATTTATGCCGGAAAGAGAACATAATTACGATTTTAAATAATCAAAAGTATAACATACAAAATAAAAAGATGAGCAGGGTAGAATGCATAGAAGAAATACTTCATGCTTTTACCCTTTTTTCCGTTATAAAATGCTATCGGTATTATCGCAAGCGTTGAAAACGCCTGAATAATATCACCACTTAGCAAAAGCAAGGATATTACAAGCAGTGGCTTGCTTCCTCTAAATAGATAAAATGCCACTATAAGTAATACTCCCATAAACCTGTAGTCTGTTCTTAATAATGACGCCGCAATACTTAATGCAATTGTTATCACTGCATTAATTAAATTAATATATATCGGATTTTTACTATATTTTTTTTCAAGCATACTCATCAGCCATATGGCTAAAAGTCCAATAAATAGTGTAAAGAATATATTTTGATGATCCATAAATCTACGTATTACCCTGTCAAATAACTGTGGATCTTTAAACATATTTGGAAAGTCTGTTTTAATATTTCCTCCATACCTAGCAAATTTTGAATTATAAAATGCCAAATCAAAGGGTAACTCTGAAATCAGTGCAAAGATGCCAAGTCTTGTTAGATACTTCTTAATATTACGCGTATGGAAAAATCCTTCGACTAAGAGGAATGCAAAGATAGGAAAAGCCAATCTTCCTATTAATCGACCTACAAGATAGACCTCTGTATTATTCGGTATAAATACTGCCGTTACATGGTCAATTGCCATTGTTATTATTGCTATCAGCTTTAATGCAAATGTACTCATAGAGTTACCATCCTTTATATATGCATTCTCTTATTTAGCTCTGCCTTCATGTTATCACCCTCGAACAAGATCAAGGCCGAAAGAGAAATGACACTTACTCCCACACATATTACTGACGGGAATAGCACATTGACCCATCCGAATATAATAAAGACAGCAGGAACAAATCCAAAGATTGCGTCTATAAGAAGATATATTATAAGGTCTCTGACACCTATCTTTAATATCTTAGCCCCTACTGCCATAACTATCATGGCTAGAACACATGCGGTAGGTACAACATAATCCAGCGACCAGCCGTACCAGCCCATGGATCTGTCCCAGAAAAAAGAAAGGATACTGATAATTCCCACCTGCCAGAGGATGGTTTTTGCTATATTATTTTTATTTCGTATTATAAAGAAAAGGCTAATCCACATTGACACCACACCGGCAGCAACAAGTATGGACCAAAAGGATTCCCTAGTAAATATCATATTAACGGCAAAGCTTGCCACTACTCCCACGATAGATGCCTGAATCAATATGCGAATGAACAAATTAAACTCCTGGTATATTGTAGGAATATGAGGAAATACGTCCTCCTTAGGATTGCCCCTATCCTCCAAGATACTTGCACATAAAGGACAGACAGTATGCTCACCCTTGATACTAACCTTACAATGAGTACAGTTTTGCATGAAATCCTCCATTCTAACAATATACTATCTATATCTCTTTGGCATTTGATGCTATGGTAATAGGAATGTTTTCATTTGCCAGGTGACGGAAAAAGTCCTTCTGTATATCAGTTCCGATAAAAGGTGAAGTAAAGCTTACCAGCAGATTATTCTGATATGAGCAAATGGCAATCTGGGGTCTTCTTGCACTGACAAAGCAGTTGAACATTTGTATATATGGTGCCAGCTCCGGGCTGATAGTAATCTTACCCACATTAGATAGAGTGGCTGTTATTCCTTTGTCACTTAGCCTTGTGGCAAACCGTAATATCTTGTCCTTAATAACTAAAGGCACTACCCTCATGAATGCATTATGCTCCAAGGATAATAAACGGTTCATCTGTTTCTCAAGTTTTTCTTTGGTAAGCTCTCTTTCAAAACTATCCTTAACCTCTCTGATGATATCCTCTAATTCATCACTCGAGTTAGAAAAATTATAACTTATACTGATTGTTGCAAAAAAATTTCTTGCTGTAACAGATGGAAAATATGTTCTTAGGTTAACCGGCACAGATAGCACAACAGGATTTTTCTTGCTCCTGGCAGGCATTTCCTTAGAAATAGACCTAATAAATAATGCAACCAGATAAACCGTAAGTGTCGTATTATGCGAGCGGGCAAGATTAAGAACCTCCTTAACAGGCATCAGTCCCTCGATAATTTTGATACGGTTATCAATCGATCTTCTTCCCTGAATGCGATAAGCTTTTGTAATTTTTACTTTTTTGGGTAGACGATTTACACTATAATGCTTTTGAAAGCTGTCATCCATCTTCTGCGAAAGAGACGCATCATAATCGAGAACAGGTAATGTTTCACCGAAATCATCCTTATAACGTATGGTTATATAATAATAAAGTAGTGTTTTTAAAAAACCTAAAGCTCCCGTGCCATCTGTAAGGGCATGAAATACCTCCAAATTAATACGGTTCTTATAGTAGATTACTTCGAATAATAAATTCCTGCGATTACGATGATAGAGCATGCTACAGGGCAGCTTGTTTTCCTCTACAACCTCCGGCCTAAGGTCGGTGCTCTCAAAATAATACCAGAAGGCTCCGCGCCTTAAAACCGCCTGATAAAAGGGGAAAAGAAGCAGGGTTTTATCTACAGCATCCTGAAGAATGTCCCTATCAATCTCATCCTTCAGTTCACTGACAAAACGAAAAACCTTGGTATCCCTCTCATTGCTATTTGGAGGAAAAATCTTGGCTGCATTATCAAGTTTTGTCCATTCGACAGGCTTTCTTCTGGTCATTAACAAGACTCCTTCCTCGCATATGCATTTTCCAGCTTAATAAGCTTTGTTCTTCTTTATATTCTTTGCTTTTTTAATTAAATAAATCACTTAATATATTTATCTTGATCAATCGTTCCTTAAAAATCTATTAATAAGCTCATAACTTCGCTTGACATGGACAAAATGCTTCGGTAAGGCAAAAAAACCATGAAGTGCGTCCTTCATGCGATATACATCAGCCGTATTTCCATGCTGTGCTAGCTTCATTCCGTAAGCCTCTCCTTCGTCTCTTAAAGGATCATATTCTGCAGTAATAATTAGAGTCTTAGGTTGATTAGACAAATCCTCTGCTATTAAAGGAGCAAGATACGGATTATTAAGATCCTCTTCTGAGCTTATATACAAATCCATATAATCTCTAATTCTTTTTGATGTAAGCAAGTAATCCTGTCCATATTCACTAATAGATAAGAAGCCTGTTTCATCGCTATGGTCATTGTTCGTAGATGGGTAAATAAGAATCTGCTTTGATATGCTAAACTCTCCTCGATCCCTTGCCAAAATCGACACTGCGGCTGCAAGATTGCCACCTGCGCTGTCTCCTATAATAGTAATATTGTCAGTTTCAACATCAAATAGGGTCGAATCAAGAAAAATCTCCCTTGTAACCGTATAACAATCCTCAAGGGCGCAAGGGAAGCGGTGCTCGGGTGCCAGACGATAATCAACCGATACAACCAATGCCCCCGTCTGTCTGGCCATATTTGTACATACATTGCTATAACTGTCTATATTACCGATTACCCAACCTCCGCCGTGAAAGAAAATAAGAACACGATGCTCTACATCATCGGATGTATCAGGAGGAAAGAATATTCTTACTGGAATATCATAATCCAGTCCGGCAATCTTGTGATCCCACATACTATAGCGTGGCTTAAGATAAGGATTAACAGCGGTTTTTATCTGTCTATGCAGCTTATAGTTTTTTTTAATATCAATATCTGGATATGACAATGCTTTTAGTGCAATTCTCATTGCTTTGTTGATTGCCATAAATTCCTCCTAAAGTTTGCTAACTACATTTTATCCAAGTATATAATAAAAGTCAACAGAAGCCTCATTCGGTGCCTCATTCGGTGCCAGGTACTTTTTTGCTCGGTACCAGGCACCGTACCTGGTACCG
>SHOH01000015.1:18821-23480 GCA_004294845.1 Anaerolineaceae bacterium | reverse complement strand
GGTGCCAGGTACCGACCTATTTGGTGCCAGGTACGGTGCCTGGTACCGATATGGTTTCTTTTAATCTGATGTCTCTTGAGGATGAACCTATCTGGATTTCAAATTCACCCGCTTCTACCACGAAGCTGTGGCTTTCTACATCAAAAAAGCTAAATGAATTCTTATTAAGGATAATATTTACGGTCTCTTCCTCTCCCGGCTTTAGATATACCTTAGTGAAATCTTTTAGTTCATGAATTGGTCTTTGTACAGAAGCCTCTTTATCAGACACGTACACCTGAACCACCTCTGCACCGTATGAAGTACCTGTATTCTTTATGGTTGCTTGTACTCTTACATCAATATCATCATTGCAAGCTTCATCCACTGTTACAGTTAGATTGCTGTATGCAAATGTTGTATATGACAGACCATGTCCGAATGGGAATTCAACATCAATATCATAGCTGTCAAAATACCTATAACCCACATACACTCCCTCATTATAGGTAACCTTTCCGTAATTGCCGAATTCACCTAACTTGTGGGCTGGAGAATCCATATGATTCTTTGGAAATGTCTCGGCAAGCTTCCCTGAAGGATTTACATCACCAAATATAACCTTAGCCAGGGCTCTTCCACCTTCCATACCGGCATAATAGCTCCATACAATAGCCTTTGCTCTATCAGCCCAGGAACCCATCTCAACAGGAGAGCCTGCGATTACAACCACAATAGTATCGGGATTTACCGCCAGAACCTCATTAATCAATTTGTCCTGACCATAGGGTAACTTCATGTCCTTACGGTCTTTACCTTCTACGTCGTGTTCGTGATCCAAACCTACTACTAAAATCACTTCCTTGTTTTCCTTTGCAAGCGTTACGGCTTCACGGAGCAATTCCTCCTGACGGCCTTTTATTTCCTCCTCTAATCTGAGCGCAATAAGCCGCTCCTCTTCTTCCTTAGAAATATTATTTTTCTTTAAGCTGTCTTTCTGCCAGTTAATTTTCTTTTCTTCCTTTGAAGGGACATAATAACCCTTGGCATATTTTACATCGACATCACCGCCTAATAGCATCTTCATTCCAAGAAGAGGTGATATTTCATAAAGAGCCTTAATCTCGGCGCTTCCGCCACCTCCGGAATGGAGACGCTCTCCGTTTTGTCCTATTATAGCCAGTGTTTTCAGTCCATCCTTATGTATCGGAAGACGATTATCATCATTCTTAAGCAGAATAATTGACTCTTCTGCGCATTCTAAGATTGCTTCACGATGAAGCGGAGCATTGTAAGTTCCTCTAGCACGGTTCTTTCTATCTTCTCCCAGCATATTCAGTCTAAGCATGGTACGGAGTATATTGCGGATCTTTTTATCTATGCATTCCTCTTTAATTTCTCCCTTTCGTACCGCTTCCAACAATGGATTTGCCATATAATAATTATCAAAATTCCCTGTTACGGACATCTCAATGTCAAGATCTGATTCAGCTGCTTCCTTAGTATCATGAACAGCACCCCAATCTGATATTACCGCTCCGTCATAGCCCCATTCGTCTCTGAGTATCTTTGTAAGCAAAGTCTTGCTATGAGAGCAATACTCTCCATACAGTTTATTATAAGCCCCCATAATAGAGTGGCTTTCTCCCTTATCAATTGCAGCTTTAAATCCAGGATAATAAATCTCTCTAAGAGTTCTCTCATCAACAAATGTGTCAACTTCCAATCTATCTGTTTCCTGATTATTAGCAGCCAGATGCTTAACACAGGCGGCCACATCATATTCCTGAATACCCTTAACCAGAGGAACAACTAACTCTTCCACAAGTCTGGGATCCTCACTTATATACTCAAAATTCCTGCCACACAGGGGACTTCTTTTAATATTTATACCTGGAGCTAATATAACATCCTTGCCTCTGCCTCTGGCTTCTGCTCCTAATACCATCCCTGTTATATATGCCAAATCCCTGCTCCAGGTGGAAGCCACAGCGCTGTTACTGGGAAGATATGATACATAATCATCCGTAGTACCGATATTTATCCAGCTGTCATTTGCAAAATCCTTACGAACTCCCATAGGGCCGTCTGACATTTTAAGTGGAGGTATGCCAAGTCTAGGCACGCCTCCAGACTGAAATAAGCCGACTCCATGTATCATATTGATTTTTTCTTCAAGTGTTAATTGTGATAGCAAGTCATCTATTCTTGTCTCATCTACCTTTTTCATTAATAGTTTCTCCTATAATATACAAATAATCTGTCCGGAACCTGCAGGTGTTATCACTGTGTTGTTATCAATAATTTCGAATGTTCCGTTTTTAACAGAACTAACATTAGTCACATTAATTAATACAAGAGAATATTCCTTACCGCTATCTACATTTATGTATATTTCATTGTCTTTTCTCGTGATTTCAGCCCTTATTTCAATATCTCCATCCTCACCATGTACTGCAGTTGTAGATGATATACCATCCTCAAGCTCGTAAGCTTTAAGAATTACCTTGTCTGCATAGTCATATACTGCATCATCATCACGTGATCCGATAGCTATTAGGCTTCCTTCTCTTACCATTAGGGGAATGCTTAAGTAGCCGTGCTTTTCCTTAATCCATCTGCCGCCTTCCTTAACCTCTCCGGTAAAGTAATCAGTCCATCTGCCTTCAGGAAGATAATACTGTGCTATACCCTCGTCATTAAAGAGAGGAGCAACCAGCATATTATCACCTAACATATATTGCTTATCAAGATAGGCACAGGATGGATCATCTGGGAATTCCATGACCATGCTTCGCATTACAGGAACTCCTGTATTAGCAGTATCTATTGCCTGACTAAAGAGGTAAGGCATAAGTGTAGCCTTAAGCCTTGTAAAGAAACGAACCACATCAACTGCTTCCTCATCATAAGCCCAGGGTACTCTATAGGACCAGCTACCATGCAGACGGGAATGAGTAGATAAGAGTCCAAAGGCTGCCCAACGCTTATATACATCAGGAGTAGAGGTGCTTTCAAAGCCACCTATATCATGGCTCCAATAGCCAAAGCCGGACATGGTTAAAGATAACCCGCCTCTAAGACTTTCCGCCATTGATTCATAGTCTGACCAACAATCACCGCCCCAATGAACAGGGAATTTTTGTCCGCCTGCTGTAGCGCTTCGGGCAAATAACACCGCTTCACCTTTACCCAGCTTACGTTCCAGCAGCTCGAATACAATCTTGTTATATATATAAGAATAATAATTATGCATCTTATGTGGATCGGAACCGTCATGGTAGACAACATCAGTTGGAATTCTCTCACCAAAATCAGTCTTAAAGCAATCAACTCCCATATCAATTAATGCCTCAAGCTTGGAGCTAAACCATTCGCATGCTTCGGGATTAGTAAAGTCTACAATCGCCATACCGGGTTGCCACATATCCCATTGCCATACATCCCCGTTTGGTCTTTTTATTAAGTATCCTTTTGCTGCTCCTTCAGCGAACAATGAGGATTCCTGAGCTATATAGCTATTAATCCATACGCATATCTTAAGACCTTTTTCTTTCAACCGTCTAATTATTCCTTCGGGATCAGGAAATACATCACTATCCCATGTAAAGTTAGACCAATGAAAATCCTTCATCCAGAAGCAATCAAAATGAAACACCTTAAGAGGTATTTGTCTTTCAATCATTCCGTCAACAAAGCTGTTAACGGTTTCTTCATCGTAACTGGTAGTAAAGGATGTGGATAGCCACAGTCCAAAAGTCCAGGCCGGGGGAAGTGCCGGTTTACCCGTAAGCGAAGTATATCTAGTAAGCACATCCTTCATTGAAGGTCCGTTAATAAGAAAATAATCTAATCCTTCTCCGGGTACTGAAAATTGAACCTTCTTAACCATTTCAGAACCAACCTCAAATGAAACCTTCTCAGGATGATTTACGAATACACCGTAGCCCTTATTGGAAATATAAAAAGGTACATTCTTATAAGACTGTTCTGTAGATGTGCCTCCGTCCTCATTCCATATATCCACTGTCTGACCATTCTTCACAAAGGGTGAAAATCTCTCTCCAAGACCATAGATTAGTTCACCGACAGATAGGGATAATCTCTCTCTCATGTAAGTGTTATCCATGCCGCCATCATCATAGGCTAAGCCTCTCCAATCAGTCTTTACATATGCTAGATCACGCCAACCGCTATCGGTAATCTTTTCATTGTCTCTGTAGTACTCCATCTTCCAACTCTTTTTATTTATTTCCAGTCTCAGCTTCCCGCTATGGATAATTATCATTTCATCGCTATTATCAACCATAAGGCTGTTATTAGAATCCATAGTTAATTCAAAGGAGGGTGTTCTTGCCTTAACTCCAAGATAATGATCAGTTCTTATTCGCAGAACCTCTGCCATCGGGGCAGATATACGTATAGTTAGATTGACACCTCCTAAGGTGTCGCCTCTGTGGCTTATTTTATGAGTAGGGGCGCATAAAATTAATTCTTTGCATGAAAATTGGCCTGATTCCTTTACAAATACTTGCTGATTCTTCTTGACAAAGTATACCTCAGCCGGAGAAAAGACCTCTGTACCCTCGGCATGTAGCCAACAACCGTTCGAAAATTTCATTCTAATCCTCCTCATAGACTTATAATATTTCAATGTTTACAACGGAGGATTTATCCTCC
>SHOH01000015.1:10921-18721 GCA_004294845.1 Anaerolineaceae bacterium | reverse complement strand
AATCTATTGATCCTTTTCAATTTTCTTAAAGATCTGTAAAGAAAATGAGCTGATTGTGAACATAATAAATGTAGGACCAATTAATATTCCAAAGAAAATAGTCGTAGAATTATAAAGACAAACAAATATGATAAAAGCGATTATCAAAATAAGAAAAAGCGTTCTACCAATATACTTTGTACTTATTCGGAAGGAGTTGTTTAGGTTATTTCTTAGGGAATTCTTATATCTTGCGGTCAAAGGATAGGCATATAACAGGGATAATAAAAAATATACCCCCGCAAATATACCTACTATTAATAGGGGCAAAGGGTTAGATTCTATGGCAAAAAACAAACTGAAATTAAGGTAAACCACATAGGCAGCACCTAAGGTGATTAATCCCAGTAAAATTCCTTGCTTAAGGTTAGCCTTAAAGGCCTTAATAAAATCTCTTCCCACATATCCTTCATTATCCTCTGACATCTTGAGGGTCACACTGTACACAGCTAGCGAAGCTGCACCCATGGTAATAATCGGTAAACTAAAAATCACCCACAAAAAATTCAACTTTACTACATCTACAAAACGACGTAGAAATTCATAGAACGGACTATCCACTTTAAAAAAACCCACATAAATCCTCCTCTTAATATATTGAAATATCTCGATATATAACGGAGGATTTGTCCTCCTTGTGAATTGACAAAAGCCCTTGCAAATCATATATGTAATCTAACCAAAACAGTGCGCTCATACTTAGATTTTAATGCACAAGAGTTTACTAGTACATTTCAATATGCGTATTTCGCATCCCTGCTTTGGTTAGATTGTATTATGATATTTGTACAGGGCTTTTGTCATATATTCTTTATTAGTTCAGTACTGAGTCTTCTGCTGCTTTTCTTAGTTTTGCTTCGTTTTCAGTAAACTCTACACACATAGCATAGCCATATTCATCAGCCTTTGTTTTCATTTCTTCAACTATGGATGCAAATTGTTCATCATTATCAGCATAAATTGCTTTCCAAGAATAATCCTTGATAGCGGTTGTTACCTGTTCCCACACAATATCAAGCTCATCGCCCTTTGGAGACTCTGAATATGTGGTACCGACTGCTACTACGTAAGGACGATCGCCCAAATATTCATCTTGAGTAGTATATCCGGTAAATGCTCTCCAATCATTCATTATATCTGAGGTCAGAGTTGCATTGTAGCTTGCCCACATTGCAGAATTGTATGTTTCACCATCTGAATCAGGATTGGATGCATCTATACTCCAGGTAATATTATTCATCTGATTTGTTCCGTCACCAAAGGTTCCGGTGTATCCTTCAGACATTTCAGTTTTCTTGTCTGCTCTACATTTAAGACCTAACTCAGTAAAATACGGCTTTCTATTCTCATCATAATCCCAGGTTACACCTTGAGGACCATATTCGGAAACCATTCTTCCTTCAGGAGTACTGAGCCAGTTTATAATCTCCATACATAATTCGGGATACTGTGTAGAGGCTCCTATGGTCCACACACGGTTTCCACCATATACATTAAGTCCATAGGTAAGAGTCTTTTGATCACCCATTGCAAGGGCATACATTGCTTTACCTTGATTTATATGCTCATCTGTATTATATAGTAGGGATGCCATATAGTTAAATATATTAAAGAATGCTACACCGTCCTGGTAATCCTCGGCAGCTCCGTCATATTTTTGTGTCATAGAGTCCGGATCGAGAAGGCCTCTTTGATATAACTGATTGTAGAAAGCAAGACTTCTAAGATACATTCCACCCTCTTCAAGCGCTCCCTGCCATGTCTGATTCTCTACATCGTAGAGACCTACACCCATCTCATCATAGCCATAAAGGGCCCCGGTAGCCTTAACAAACATAACCATGGCTCCGTCCCAATCGTTAAATAAGGATACACCATAGGTTTCTTTACCGGAATCGGAGGTGGGTTGGAGTTTCTTCATGTCAGCCAACACATCCACAAGATCCTCTAATGTTCCTACTTCAGGATATCCTAAATCTCTATACAGATCCCAACGGATATCAGGATGATAGAAGAAAGCTTCATGGTCATTAGCACTCGTTGCCACACCGTGAGCAAAGCCGTATACCTTGCCATCCGGGGATATGCCTGCATTCTTCTCTAAAGCCTTTTTCATGTTCTCGTTAATATAAGGTCCAAACTCTGCAAGAAGGTCATCCTCATGCCAGTCAAAAAGCATGCCGTTATCAATTGCTTGCAGATATTCATCACTGTCTCCACCAAAGATTACGATATCACCTAAATTACCTGATTCCATACGGGTAACAAATACGCCGTCCTCATCGTTGACAATATTAATCTTCACGTTAAACTTATCCAGCATTACCTTGGCAAACCAACCTATCTGTTCTCCAGAATAATTAGCTGTTTGTGAATATACAGTTAAGGTTATGGGCTCGTCACTTTTAACAGGAGCTTCTGTAACTTTACCTGTGTCATCATTAGTCTTAGCAGTGTCCTTATCCTTATTACCGCATCCGGTAAGAACTAAAATTGAAAGAACAACTACAAGGCCCAGAATTAAAGCAATTAACTTCTTTGAATTTTTCATTATAATACCCTCCTCTTTCTATCAAGTACCGATATATCGATACTTAAATATTTTTGTTACATATTATTTATTGCATATATTTTTTCTTGCATTAAATAATGACTACCGTAATCCATAAATCCTTCATATGAATGATGCTTTATCCCTTAACTGCTCCAAGCATAATACCTTTTTCAAAATAGCGTTGCATAAAGGGATAAACGAATAAAATAGGTAGAACCGTAACCATTGATATCGTGTACTTTATGGTCTTTGAATTAAGCAAGGCAGCTTGAGTACTGGCTGATATCTGTGTGTTACCTGATGTCATAACCTGACCAATATTAGTAGTCTGATTTAGATACATGTATAGCCGGTGCTGTAAAGTATACAGCTGTGCATTGTTCTGCATGATGATAAGGGAATCTTGGAATGAATTCCAATGACCTACAGCTCCAAATATGGCAATGGTCGCCAGAATCGGCTTACTTAAGGGCCAGATAATCTTTCTAAATACCATCATGTAGGATGCACCGTCAATATATGCACTCTCCTCAAGTTCAGCCGGTATCGATTCAATATAGGTTTTAACAAGAATTATATTATAGGGAGCAACTATACCAGGAATAATATATCCTAGGAAGTTATCAGTCAGTCCCATCATAGACATATTCAAATACCAAGGTATTAAGCCCGCATTAAAATACATGGTTATAATAATAAAGCGGTACCAAAAGCTCCGTCCCCACATTTCCTTTTTTGTGACCAAGAAGCCCACTAATCCGGATGCCAATACCATGAGAGCAGTACCGATTACAGTTCGCGAAACTGTTACGCGAAATGCCTGCATAAGGTCATTAACACTCCTTAAGGATAAGTAGTTACTAAAATGTATCCCTTTGGGTATAAGCCTGATTGCGCCTTTTCTTACAAGATCATTATCACTAATTGTATTGATAAGCAGATAATAGAAGGGAAAGATACAGGCTAGGGTAAATATAATAAAGAAGGAATAATTTAATATAACAAATACTACATCTCCAAAACTGGTACGGTATTTTGGGGCAGAAGATATAAGCTGTTTGTTTTTGTTTGAAAATATCTTAATCATCTCTCTCCTCTTTCCTTCGCATATATTATGCGTATCTAAACAATACTTTCGCCGCGCACCCATTTTGATAGCTTATTAGCACCAAATAGTAAGGTTACGCTGACTAAAGATTTAACCATTCCGACCACAGTGGTAAGAGGAATTTTACCGCTGTTAATACCTAGCTTATATACATACAAGTCTAGAACCATAATTTCTCTCGTGTTGTATGGATTTTCAAACACAAGGTATTGTTCCATACCGTTACTTAGGATACCGGATATCTGTAACAGGAGCAGTACAAAGAATGTTGGAAGAAGGCCCGGAACAGTAACATTCCACATTTTCCTAAAGCGACCCGCTCCATCCACAGTCGCAGCTTCATATAACTGCTGGTCAATACCGCTGATTCCTGCTATGTATATAATGGCACTCCAGCCTATACCTTTCCACATTCCCCATGCCAACATCTTTAGCCAGATGTTTTCACCGTTCATCAAAAAGTTTACTGCTGTACCACCTCTGCTGACGATAATATTACTGATTATTCCCTCTGATGAGAATATCAAAGTAGCAAATGAATAAACTAAAACCCAACTTATGAAATTTGGAACCGTCGTAAATGTCTGAATCAGACGTCTGATACGAAGATTTTTTATTTCACATAGAAATATCGCAAATGCCATGGAACACCAGCTGGTTGCAAGGCCTAAGCCACTCATCGCCAGTGTATTTCTAAGAACCCTTATAATATCCCTTCTTGTTGCTTCATTTTCAAGTAGGAATCTAAACCATTTTAATCCTACGAAGTTATCCTGACTTAGAGTACCGCCTGCTTTATAATCAAAAAATGCATATCTCCATCCCCAAAGTGGCAGATAGCTGAATACAAAAATAAGCGCTACAAAGGGTACCATTAATAGGAAGAGCTTATACTTTTGTTGTAACTCATAAATGTCCTTTGCTCCAGCCTTTGGTTGAATGATAAGTAAAATCAAGGACAAAATCAAAACTAGTAATACCAACCCGGCTATAATAAAATAACCAATTGGAATGCTAGGTTCTACTCTTTCCAAATTCGTGGTCTCTGACAACTGCATATATGCAGCAGCAATTCCCACAAACCCAAAAAGACTTATAATATTCCCTACAATAGTAATCATATTTCCCAGTTTTCTAAGCTTTAGGGAACCGAGAGACATACAGCCTCCAATAATAGCACCGATAACCCCCACACAGCTAGCCATACTTCCGATATACAAGGTTCGGAAGGTCTCATTTTGAACCCATCCTCTGTTAACTGCACGCAGTATATTACTGGTCAAAGATGAATATGAGACACCTGAAGTGAATAATGACATATTACTATTAATAAGTGAACTTATCTTAGCAGGGTTTAATCCCGGTATGAATAAACTGATTACCAAAAATATAATCGCAAATCGATAGATGTAGAAAATTATATCAATAATACGATCTTTTGAGGTTTTCAGCGTTTTTGCCGCTTGCATAGCACTCCTCCTGTCAAATACATGAACCTTAAAATTCACTGTGGAATTCTACATATATTTTATACTCCTATTGAATTTTATGCAATCCAATTATAGGAGATGTTTTCCGATATTTATATGTTTATAATAGGGCGAGGCAATGATATACCCCGCCCTAATCTGTATGATTATATCCTATTACAAATCTAAACTGACTACTACTTATCCGAATTTTCTTAACTCTTTTTCTTCTTAAGAATTAACACAACTACTGCTGCTACAACTACGACTGCAACAACAACTATCGCTATGATCAGTGCGTTAGGAAATCCACCGCTTGTATCCTCTGAACTTGCAGTTACTTCTGCGGCTGGTTCCTCAGTTTTCTTTTCTTCTTCAACCTTTGCTGCTTCTTCTGCAGCTTTTGCTGCCTCTTCTGCTTGTTTAGCTGCTGCTGCCTCTTCTGCTGCTGCAGCTTCTGCTGCCGCTGCCTCTTCTGCCAATGCTGCCTCTGTATTAAATCCTGTTCCCATTATTCTAAAGGTTACAGATATCTCTTCCTCAGGAAGAATGTTTTCAGGGAATAGCGGAGGGTTATCTACTATAGATGCACCATGTAATCCCCAGATATTATATAATTCAAGTCTGAATGTTCCCTTTTCCTCAATATCGCCGTAGTTAATCAGCTCGCTCTTTGTTCTAACTTTCTTACCATCTACAAAGACCTCTACTGAAACCTCAAGATCAGTAGGAAGTCCATGTTCTTTAGCTTCATTATAGTTATTGATATTCTTGCCAAGACTTAACATTGCTTTAGCTAATTCCGGAACATCCACACAAAATACCTGAGCTGTGCTCGGTTGTCCTGTTGCTCCTATATCTGCGCCCTTAAGGGTAACAGTGTATGTACCGTCACCTAGGATAGTGGTGGTATTAACGCCTTCTATAGGCTCATATATCTCCCATCCATTTTCTGCTGCAGAATACATCAAAAATGCAGTAAACTCGGATGGAGCAATATATTCTTCGGGTTCAGCCTCTGTAGGCTGTGCAACAACACCGGTTCCCTCTGAAAGTGTAAATGTAACATATAAGGTCTCAACCTCAGCAAACAATTCTTTATCAATAATTATTGAAGATGCACCTTCTAGATTACCATCTGCTGTTCTGGCATCATCCGGTAACTTACTAACCCATTCATTATAGATATTGCTTCGGAGGTTGCCTTCTTCATCATTTGCATAGCCCTTGGTAAAATCGATGGCATTTCCGTTTAATTCAATCTTATCAATTGTAATAACATGGCCAGGAAAATTTGCGCTTCCACCCTGAATCATAGGTGCGGTAAAGGCAAGTCCTGTTGCCTTTCCATCTGCTGTTCCTGTAAAATCAAGACCTACCGTATATTGACCCACACCGGTAACCTGTGCATCGGTAACAGCAATGCCATCCACCGGATCGCCCCAATATTGGTATGTCCAACTTGAATCTGCATAAGCAAGGAACGCTGTGTTATCCTCCGGTGCCGCTTCTGCTTTACCCGGAACTAAGACAAACGCCAGCATAACCGCAAATAATACTGATAGAATTGCCTTAAATCTCTTATTCATATGACCTCTCCTCCATTTGAATATAATCAAAGTATTCATTACATTAATAATTTACTATAAAAACATGAACAAATAAACATAACCAATTACACTTTTTTCACATTAAAAATTACACCAAATCGGTACCAGGCACCAAAAAACAAGAACCGGAGGCTATTTGCTCCCGGTTCTTGCTCCATCAAAATATAGGAAGAGGTCTATTTTTCCTTTTTCTTAAATACATATGCGCCTGTTATCAAAGCACCTAATCCGTATACAAGAGCCATGCTTGCTACGCCGGTCTTAGGAGTTGAGCTAGCGCCTGCGTTACCATCGGCATCCAATACTGTAAATGTAACTGATAAAGTCTCTACCTCTGTAAAAAGTTCTGGATCAACTATTGTTGGAGTAGCATCAGTAAGGTCGCCATCTGGTCTGCGAGCATCATCGGGAAGGCTACCTACCCAGTGATTATAAATGTTAGAGCGAAGCTCTACACCATCATCAGAGCTGGTATAGTTCTTGGCAAATTCAATAGCCTCACCATTGAGAACGATTGAATCATATTGGATAAAGTATCCAGGGAAACTCTCACTACCCTTTGCAATTATAACTGCTGCGAATTCCAAACCTGCGGTAGCTTTTCCATCTGCAGTGCCTGTAAAATCCACACTAACGGTATACTGACCCGGTCCGGTTATCTCAGCATCAGTACCAACTACTCCATTCTCAACAGGATCTCCCCAATACTGGTAATTCCATGCCGAATCAGCATATGCAAGATATGCTGTGTTATCAGGTGCGGCTTCTGCACGAGCGGGGATAAAACTCATGAAAAATACCGCTGCAAATAAAACTGTTAAAATAGTTTTAAAACCCTTTTTCATTTCTTATACCTCCTTATATTTTTATGAATTAAAATAAATTATAAGTTCACACCTACAATTTATAACAACCCGTACAAAAAAGATACACTGCTAATTTTACAAAATATACATGGATAATTTTACTATTTAACTAGGCAGTGTCAGGCACGGTGTCAGGCACCGTACCTGGCACCGT
>SHOH01000015.1:1996-10821 GCA_004294845.1 Anaerolineaceae bacterium | reverse complement strand
TACTATTTAACTAGGCAGTGTCAGGCACGGTGTCAGGCACCGTACCTGGCACCGTTTAAATGGTGAATTTTTCGATTGCTTGGTTTAATTCCTTGGCTTGATCCTCAAGATCCTTTGACTGTAAATCTAATGTCTGCACGGAAGTTACCTGTCTGCTGACTGTTGATGCCACATCTTCGGATGAGGCAACTGTTTCTTCAGAAACTGCGGCTATATTTCTAATCAAGTCCAGAATGTTGTCCTTTGAGACCGTTATTACCTGCATATTTTTCATAATATTATTAATTTTATCCATTAAAGCCGACATATGAACATCAACATCCTGAAACAAATCTACCGTATTGTGAAGGGACTTAGCCTGAGTTCCAAGCATATCCTTAGCGCGATCGGCTAATGAGGAGGTTTTTTCAGTCATTTCCTGTATAGAAACAATCATATTCTCAATACTTTTTACTGATCTCATAGATTGATCTGAAAGCTTTCTGACTTCAGATGCGATTACAACAAAACCTCTGCCTGCTTCACCTGCTCGTACGGCTTCTATAGAAGCATTTAAAGATAGAAGCCCTGTTGTTGAAGCAATCTCGTTGATTGTTTCAACGACAGTTCCGATTTTATTTGATTGCTCCTGTAGCTCTTTAATATCATTAATGATTTCACCGGTTATGTCTGCTGTTGAAGTAACTTGCTCCATCAGTTCGTTTACAATGTCCTTACCATTTCTCACAGTATTTTGAGTATTATCAGCCAACTCATCAACCTGCTTGGTATCATCATAGGCCTCATTAATCTGCTCGGCAAAGTTTGACATCTGAGAATAAGATAATTCTATATCCTGCCTTTGATCATTTATTCCCTGTCCCATAAGTTTAGTAATTTCATATATACCGTTTACCGCGTCCAATATCTCCGAGGATGCACCGGATACATTCACCGCTGCTGATGTTACCTTGTATGAGAAGCTCGCCATTCCACTAACCAGCTTCTGTATGTTTTCCAGCATCTTATCCATGTCCCTAGACAAATCCCCAAATTCATCTTTTCTTGATGAATTTACTCTTATCTTAAGATCACCGTTAGCCACTTGCTGAAATGATACTGAAAACTTCTTGATTATCTTGCTGATATCTGTTGTAAAAAATAATCCTATAAGTATTGCAATTATACAAGCTATTATCACTATGATAATTATTGTGGCACGAATGATATTTAGCTTTCCTAATATATCATTCTCCGGTATAATCGTACAAATTATAGAATCTGTATTAGCTATTTTGGAGTATACAAATAAGCTGCGCTCCCCTTGGAAGTCAACATAATCATATCCTCTTTCATTTTCACCTGAAATGGTATTTATGTAAAATTCCTGCCCTGCGATATTGGCATCCTGCACTAATATATTCTCGCCTGTATCATTGCCGGCTACTAAAGTCTCTCTGCCGTCAATGGTTATAAATGCAGCCACACTGCGTTCACTTGAAATGGTGTTTTTTAAGGCTTCCTCCACTTCAGTCGTGAGTAAATCAAGAATAATATATCCATCCCCTTTGGAAAATGTCCTTATAAAGGATGCACAATAATAATCAGAGCTTGCTCCAGTTGCAGCGTCTACCGTATCATGAAGGCCTAACCAAGCAGATTTTCTACCTCCTGAGGACACTGCTACTTGCTCCCATAAAGCTGCTTCCTCAGACTTACTAAAGCTTTGATAGATATCAGAGGACGGTTCCTTGGCAATAGTCGATATCGGAACTCCTTCTTTACCAAAAGCATAGGCGTTATATATACCGTCAGAGCTTTGCACAATGTTGGTCATTGTACTTTTAATATTTTTATGGTAGCTATTCGCTTCTGCAATGCTGTAAGTACCGAAGCGAGCATAATAATAGATTAGGTCATTACTATTGGCAATTTGAGATGATTTTGATTCAATATCTTTCATTAATAATGCAAAATAAAGTGAGCTATTGTCCACATTGCCAATAGTTGTTTCTTCATAATTTTCGATTATTGTTACTTTGGATCTATTATAGGATACGATACCAACTATAATAATTAATACCACCGGAACTAAAAACCCCAAGAAAAGCTTGGTTCTAAAACCAATTATTTTGTTGTTATTAAAATTTTTAAATGTCTTCTTTAATATCTTCTTCATTAGTAACTACCCCCCATAAACAGAAAATCCGCTTCAAAACCTCCCAATTAGATACATCCATTACACTTTATTCTGTTCAATAAAATCCTTAGGACTTAAGCCTACATATTTTCTAAACTTTGTATAAAAATAATCCGTATTGCTATATCCTACCTGCTCCGATATCTGGTATACCTTTAAATCAGTCTCCAAAAGTAGTCTCTTCGCATTGTCAATTCTGATACGATTAAGCTCGCTGTTAAAGCTGTCTCCGGCAATTTTCTTAAAGACCTTTCCAAGATATGCACTGTTATAGCTAAATATTTTGGCTATATCCTCCAACTTCAAGTCCTGTACATAATTTCGCTCCATATAGGCAAGAACACGTTTGACTATGTTATCTGTTGTGGTTATGCCTATCTTATCTGCCACCTCTATAGAAAACATATTAACAAACTTCATCATTTCATCTAAGCTGTCTGATTTTTTTATATTGTCTATCGCCATATCAAAATCAGGAAATTCGGCTACTTTATCAAGATATTTTTTCTCCAGCATACCAAAAAGTAAAACAATATTCTGTATAACCTGAACCTTTATTTCTGTTTCATTCATAACCTTTGATTTGTAAAAACTCTTAAGGTTTCTAAGGGTTTCTTCAATCGAATCCTTATCTCCTATATCAATTAATTCGCAGATTGGTTCTGCAAAATTACCCTTACCTTCCATGTAGACTGTTTTTAAGTCATCTATACTAACTGCTTCCAATTCTTTATAAAGAAACTTGTAATCTGTTAGCAGTTTCGCACATTCATATGAGAAATTAATATCTTCCCAATTAGCCACATCATGACCGATAGAAATAAAGAAGCTGTCATTATACTCTCTCTTCATCCTTTCGTTGTTTTTTAACAATTGTTCTCTTACATTTATGTAATTAATATCCTTACAAATCAGCACCAGATTGTTATCTACCACAATAGAATCTACATTCGCAATTCCTTTCTGAATAAGTTCTTTCTTCTCGGAATTTACTGTTATTTCCTGTCCAGAGTCTTCGGTTTTCTGACTCAGAATTGCCACGCAGAAATTGTTGTATTTAAAATCCATACCATAAAGCTTTATTTCTCTTCGGATACTTTCCTTATCCTCGAAAGGCTGTAATAACCTGCGAAGTACAACCTGCCTTGCCTTTAACTCGCTTAAGCTATAATAGTCATCGAGATTCTTCTTAGCTTCCAGCTCTGCCAGGACTTCCTCAACATTTTCACACAGCTCTTCCTCATCGATTGGTTTTAAAAGATATGCCCTAACCCCGAGAGATACCGCCGATTTTGCAAATTCAAAATCTGAATACCCTGTAAGAATAATAAATTTACCTTCAAAACCCTGTTTTTTAGCTTCCCTTATTAATTCTATTCCATTCATACCGGGCATCTTAACATCAACCAGCACCAAATCGGGGGAGTATTCAAGAACCTTTTTTAAGCCGTCCTTACCGTCCACCCCCTCAGCGCATACTTCAAAGTTGTAGTTTGACCACGGTAGTAAATTCTTTATTCCAGCCCGTACTATAGGCTCATCATCGATAATCATCAGTTGATACATGGTTCACCTCATTTCCGCGCACTTATACTGACTATTGAGTAATATCCTCCGGTAATTCAATCCGAACCGAGGTTCCTTCACCTGCTCTACTTTCAATATAAAGGCCATACTCATCTCCATATAGGAGTTTTATTCTTTGGTTTACATTATTTAGTCCGATATGACTTCGATCAAGCTTGTTAAAATCATTAAGACTTTCAATAATTTCAGTAAGCTTTGATTCCGACATTCCTCTTCCATTATCAATAACATGGATGATAAGTCTGTCCGTCAGATTAACAACAATACGAATCTCTCCTTTTCCCTCCTTAGTTTCCAAGCCATGGATAAAGGCATTCTCTACAATAGGCTGTATTATTAGGGGCATTATTTTAAGAAAATCAATGTTGCATTTCACATCAATATTATAACTTATGCGTTCGCCAAAGCGATATTGTTGTATCCTAAGATAATATTCTACCAGCTCTAATTCTGATTTTAGAGTTACAAGCTTATCTCCAACTTGTATGTTTCTGCGCATAATTTTTGCCAACATTTTTACAAGTTCCTCAATTTCAAGCTCATTGCTACTTCTTGCCTTCATTCGAATAGTCTCTAAGGTGTTATACAAAAAATGTGGATTAATCTGACTGGCTAGCATCTTAAACTCCACATCCTTTTGACGGCTGTAAAGCTTTTCTTTTTGAACCTGTTCCTCATATACAGTGGATATCAGATGCTGAATGTTATTAATCATTGTATTTAGATCATTATATAGATCATTTATCTCATCAAATCCATCAATCGATTCCAGATTCTCAAAGTCTCCTGAAGCAGTTCTATGCATAAGCTTTTTGAAGGCATTAAGTCTGCTACTATATCTGTTTGAAAATAGTATAATAATCACAAATGATATTATAATACTAATCATCACAAACAGTAGCCCTTGCCAATTATTCTTTAGAAAAACGCTAAGATTGATGTCTGTCAGACTATGGTCATTCCTAAGTCTATTATAGCTTGCCATAAAATAAAGATGAGAAACAATAAGAGGTATTAGTATACAGATTATATTTACTATTATAATACGTTGCTTTAGCTTTATTTTGTGTACAACTTTATTAAGCTTTGTCATTTGCTCCTTTAATTTTCCCATTGAGAATCTCACTTTCCATCATTTATAGAAGCAGTATACCACAATTTTACATATGGTAATATCTATTCTGATTCTATAGTTACAAAATACATGCGATCCTTGATCATATGGAAAACTATCTTATTGTTTTCTATCTGATAATCCACTTCATTGCCCCAACTGTCACGGATACAGTATTTATCTTTACCGTCTTTTATGACACAATTTCTATCTCTGACAGAAATTATTCTTGCTTTTGTAAGCTTTCCTTCTGCCCATTCCATATCCACGGTAAACCCGCCTCTTGCTCTCATTCCGATGACCTTCCCTGTCTTCCATCCTGAGGGCAAGGCAGGAAGAAAATGAAGTTCCTCATAATAGCTTTGCAGTAGCATTTCCAGTATAGCTGCTGTACCTCCGAAATTACCGTCAATCTGGAAGATTCTCGGAGGATGTAAATCCAATAAGCTTTCTGTGGCATAATCGCCTATTAATGCACGGATATGCTCCCATGCCAAATCACCCTCCCCAAATCTTGCATACAAGCAAGCGATCCAAGCACGGCTCCATCCGGTATATCCACCACCTGCAGCCAATCTCATTTCTAAGGATACTCTTGCCGCATCAAATAACTCGGGAGTCCTCTCGGGACAAATCTGTTCACCGGGGAACACTCCAAACAAATGGGATACATGGCGGTGATATGGCTCTACCTCTTCAAATTCTTTATTCCACTCCAATAGCTGACCCTTACTTCCTATCTGCATTGGAGGAAGGTTATCAAGGATTTCCTGCCATTGTTCGATTTTTTCTTGATCCACCCTTAATATATTAGCGGCAGATATGGTATGACTAAAAAGATCCATAATAAGTTGAATATCTATTGTAGATGAGACACATATGGTAACAGGCATTTCTCCTCCACCGACAAATTTATTCTCCGGTGATTGAGAAGGCATAACCTGATAGGTTCCTTTCTCATCCTTTACAAGAAAGTCCTCGTAAAAGGCTACAACCTCTTTCATATAGGGATAGGCTCTTTCCTCCAAAAATTCCAAATCCTGACCATATTCATAGTGCCACCACATATGTTGAGCCATCCAAGCCGCTACTCCAACCCATACGGACCAGCCATAGGTTTCAGGTGTTGCACAGCCCCACGCATCCGATGATAGTGGAAGCCATAATCCGTTACAGCCAAATAGCTTCTTGGCGGCATCTCTACCATAGGGTACCATTTTCTCCAGATATACGAATAATGATTCCGTATACTCTTGAAGATGCCCGTTTTCCGCAGGCCAATAATTCATTTGTAAATTGACGTCATAATGATAATCACAATCCCAAGCAGGTATTAGTTCCTCGTTCCACTTGCCCTGTAAGTTTGCAGGTAATTCTCCGTTGGCTGAGGATGCGCATAAAAGATAACGTCCAAAATTAAAATATAATAAAGGAAGAGTTACATCATCACTTCCCTCTCTATATGCCTTAATACGTTCATTTGTAGGAAGATCAGGCTCATCCTCATAGACATTAAGATGCAGTCTGCCGTAATTCTTCTCATGCTCCACAATATTCTCACGATATAGACGTTCCCAAGGCTTTACCGGAAGCGAATATCTTCTGCACTCCTCAAGCGGAAGCTCGCCCTTTACATCTGTACCTATATTTATAAACACTAAAATTTCACGGGCATCTTCGACCCGCAGCATGTTTTCCCCTACATGGGTTATTTTACCGCCTCTTATCTTTAAATCGGTTTTTACACAGAATCTCATACCCTTATGAAAAGCACCATGCATAATAATTGTTGCATTTCCAAGATCATATGAAATATCACATCTGGGATCCTCTTCTCTGGTAAGCCAGAAGTTGCCGCTTATCAATTCTTCTCTCGCATATATACGGACAATAATGCAGTCCTCAATAAGATGACCGATTACAGTCCTTGATATGGGCCTTCCGTCGGATTCATATGTTACCTTCACCCGGGCATGCTCTAAGTTCAATTCTCTTTTATAATTACTGATTTCTCCATGGTCTAAGGAAAATCTAAAATCACCGGCTGGTTGATATGCATCCTCTTTTGTAGGACGGTCACTAACGCCACCATTTCCTCCCCATGCTTCATTGGCAAGAAGTGTAGCTTCCTCATACCTCTCTTCCATCAATAGTTCTCTAACTTTAGAAAGGTACTCGCTCCTGTCCTCGTTCTTTCTGTCTTTATTTTGTCCCACATTGAGCCATTCATGATTCAAAGCTATTCTTTCCTCTTCTATACCACCAAGCACCATTCCCGCCAATCTTCCGGTGCCTATGGGGAGCCCGTTTCTCCAATCTGTTGCTGGGGACGTATACCACATCTTATGATTCAAAGTCTTCCTCCTATCTGCCGATTCCGTATGTGACTATTATAAAATTCCTAAGATCCAGAATTCTAATCCTTCAACTTTTTTATATTATAGGAACAAAAAACGTGTTCCTATAATCAGATTCGCGGCGCAAAATCAGCGCCTTTTACCGAAAGTTGCTCTGCAACTTTCGATAAGCATATTATAACTGATTACCAGAATGATTTTAATCCTAGTTTTTATATATAAATTACAGGAATAATTAGCAATATAACTTCATCCATTGAGGAAAATGTTATCATATGATATACTACTTAGGATGAAAAAAGCATATATTTAATTTTGCAGGTATATGCTTAATACAGCTTATTACCACATATGTTCAGCTGTTTTATAAGACGAGGAGGTAAAATATGTATTATAAGAAATATGGAAATACTGATATGAAGGTGAGCGCAGTTGGTATGGGTACCATGCGTTATAGTGATGATGATATAAATGCCGGAAATCTTGACAAATGTGCCGAAGTAGTCTTATATGCTCATGAAAAAGGCATTAATTTTTTTGATAGCGCACCTTATTACTGCCAGGATAAAAGTGAAATTATAACAGGAATGGCTTTGTCACAGCTAAAAAGGGATAGCTTCTACATATCCTCAAAGACAAACCTAAATACCCTGGATAATAAGACTAGTGCTGATGATTTTCGAAAAAGACTTGAAAAATCCTTAAAGCGACTTAAAGTTGATTATTTGGATTTCTATTATTTGTGGTGCATGCTTGATCTAGAATCCTTTGAGAAGCAATATGATGCATTATATAAGCACTTTGAACAGGCTAAATCTGAGGGCTTAATACGGCATATAACAGTATCATCCCATATGCAGGGATCTGATCTGGAGAAGGTGGTAGACACCGGTTTATTTGACGGTATGCTGATAGGATACAATGCACTCAATTACCGCTTCCGCCAAGCCGGAATAACTGCTGCAGCAAATAAAGGTATGGGAATTGTAGTTATGAATCCTCTGGGAGGTGGACTCATCCCCGATAATCCCGAAACCTTCTCATATCTTGCCGCAAATACTGATCTTACAGTTCCTCAAGCAGCTCTTAGATTTGTAGCATCTCATAAGGAAATAACTGTTGCTCTGGCAGGCTGTACAACAAAAGAGCATGTGGATGATGCTGTTAAGTCTGTTGAAAACCTTGTGGAACGTCCCGCAGCAGAAATCTATGAAGAATATGAGCAAAAAGGTGTAGCCCTTAACAACCTATGTACAGGATGCGCTTATTGTAAGTATTGTCCGGTAGATATTGATATTCCTAAATACATGGATGCCTATAATGCAAAGATTCTCGGTCAGGACATGGCAGGTCGTATAAAATATCACTGGAATATTCCAATCTCAAAATCAGCAGAATGTATACAGTGCGGCCAATGTGAGGAATTATGTACCCAGCACCTTCCCATCATAGATAGGTTGGCTGAAATCTCACAGCTTTCGTAAAAAACACTTGCAAATTTGCTGTTTTTGTATACAATAGTTATGGTTAATATATTAAGGTGTTGAAAGCTCAGGAGGACAATTCCTCCGTTGTAGGTATTAAAAAG
>SHOH01000015.1:0-1896 GCA_004294845.1 Anaerolineaceae bacterium | reverse complement strand
TATTAAGGTGTTGAAAGCTCAGGAGGACAATTCCTCCGTTGTAGGTATTAAAAAGTTACCATATTTATAGGAGGAATAGATGATACAAGCCAGTAACATAACATTAAGATTAGGAAAGCGTGCATTGTTTGAGGATGTGAATATTAAATTCACTGAGGGCAACTGCTATGGAATTATCGGAGCTAACGGTTCCGGCAAATCCACTTTTCTTAGAATATTAAACGGACAATTGGAGCCTACTAAGGGTGATGTAATAATCACTCCTGGTCAAAGACTGTCCTTCTTACAGCAGGACCATTTCAAATATGATGCCTTTTCAGTACTGGATACTGTTATCATGGGTAACCAGAGGCTTTATGACATAATGAAGGAAAAGGACGCTATCTATGCAAAAGAGGATTTTACCGATGAGGATGGAATTCGTGCCAGCGAGCTGGAGGGTGAATTCGCATCCATGGATGGCTGGGAAGCCGAGTCCAATGCAGCATCCCTTCTAAACGGCCTAGGAGTAGAGACTGACCTTCACTATAAGATGATGAACGAGCTAAATGGCAGTGAGAAGGTAAAAGTTCTCTTAGCACAGGCACTGTTTGGCAATCCCGATATTCTGCTTCTTGACGAGCCTACTAACCATTTGGATTTAGAGGCTATCAGGTGGTTCGAAGAATTTTTGATAAATTTTGAAAATACAGTAATTGTAGTATCCCATGACCGTTATTTTTTGAATAAGGTTTGTACCCATATTGCGGATATTGATTATTCTAAGATTCAGCTTTATGCCGGCAACTATGATTTCTGGTATGAATCCAGTCAGCTTATGATTAGGCAGATGAAGGAATCCAACAAAAAGAAGGAAGAAAAAATAAAGGAGTTGCAAGAATTTATACAGCGTTTCTCTGCAAATGCTTCAAAATCCAAGCAAGCGACATCCAGAAAGAGAGCTTTGGAAAAAATCGAGTTGGATGATATACGTCCATCCAGCAGAAAATATCCTTATATTGATTTTAGACCGAGCAGAGAAATCGGCAATGAGGTTCTTACCGTAACCAATCTTTCTAAAACCATCGATGGTGTAAAGGTACTTGATAATATTAGCTTTATAGTAGGTCATGACGACAAGATAGCCTTTGTCGGGCCTGATACCCTGGCGACTACAACTTTGTTCAGAATACTGGCAGGTGAAATAGAGCCGGACGAGGGTACTTACAAATGGGGAATAACCACTAATGTATCGTATTTCCCCAAGGACAATACAAAGCTCTTTGACAGTGACGAGACAATAGTTGATTTTCTTATGCCCTACTCACCTGAAAAGGATGTAACCTATGTACGCGGCTTTATGGGCAGAATGCTATTTGCCGGTGAAGAAGGTACTAAGAAGCTTCGTGTACTATCCGGAGGTGAAAGAGTCAGAGTTATGCTATCTCGCATGATGATTGCAGGTGCAAATATACTTGTTCTTGATGAGCCTACCAACCATCTGGATATGGAATCCATAACCTCACTGAATAACGGACTTATCAAATTCCCCGGTGTCATCCTCTTCACATCACAGGATCACCAGTTCGTCCAGACAACAGCAAACCGCATAATGGAGATAACACCTCACGGTCTGATTGATAAAATCACTACCTACGACGAGTATCTTGACAGCGATATTATGGCTAGAAAGAGACAGGTCATGCGTTTTAATAAAGAGGAAGAAATTGAAGACGGTGGTGTTGAGTAAACACTTCGTTTGGTACCTGGCACCGAAAGAAAATCAAATAAATATATAAAAGATAACTACCACCTTAATTACGAGAAGCTTATAACTTCATAAATAGGGTGGTTTTTTGATAATGTACAAAGTAACTATAGCATAGGAAAGGAATAATATATAAGTATAGAACTATG
>SHOH01000139.1 GCA_004294845.1 Anaerolineaceae bacterium | reverse complement strand
ATAAATGGATCTTAAGGATAAGAGGGTTCTGGTATTTGGTGCCGGGAAAAGTGGAGTATCAGCAACAAGGCTATTGCAAAGAATCGGTGCGACAGTAGTGTTATATGACGGAAATTGTGATATAAATATCAGCTCCTTGGAAGATAAACTGGATACAAGAAAAAACCTTGAGCTTTATTTCGGAGAATTTCCCAAGGACAAATTGGATCATATTAGTCTAATGATTTTAAGTCCGGGTATAGCTATAGATAATCCTTTTGTGGAAGAAGTAAATCTAAAGGGCATTCCCATATGGGGCGAGATAGAATTGGCTTACCGTTATTCGAAAGGGAAGGTAATCGGAATTACCGGTACTAACGGAAAGACAACCACCACCTCATTAGTGGGGGAAATAATGAGTGCATATTTTAATCAGGTCTATGTTGTAGGTAACATAGGTAATCCCTATACTGATATCGCACTGGATACTACAGATGAATCTGTTACTATTATAGAGATTAGCAGCTTTCAATTGGAAACAATCCATGAATTTTGCCCAGACATAAGTGTAATATTAAATATTACACCGGATCATTTGAACAGACATCATACAATGGAAAATTATATTAAGTTAAAAAAGAGTATAGCGGTAAATCAGGATAAAAGAAACCTATGTATCCTTAATTATGAAGATGTTCATACACGCAAAATTGGGGATGAAATAGACACGCGAGTTATGTATTTCTCCAGCGAGCATATTCCGGACTATGGTTTATATCTGGAAGGTGACGACATCCTATACAAGAAGGATGATAGCATTAAGCATATATGTAATGTTAATGAGCTTAGAGTATTAGGTAAACATAGCTATGAGAATGTTATGGCTGGAGTAGGAATTGCGATAGAAATGGGAATACCCCTGGATATTATACATCAAACCATCATTTCTTTTAACGCTGTTGAGCATAGAATTGAATATGTCGATACTATAGATGGAGTAAGTTATTACAATGATTCCAAGGGGACCAATCCGGATGCATCAATAAAAGCAGTTCAAGCCATGAAAGCCCCTACTATATTGATTGGAGGAGGCTTCGATAAAGGTCTAGCCTTTGACGGATGGGTTTCATCCTTTAACGGTAAGGTAAAATGCCTTGTGCTTATGGGAGAGACTAGAGAAAAAATCGCTGCTAGCGCAAGAAATTATGGATTTGATAATATAATAATGGTAAATAATCTTAAGGAAGCAGTCCGTATAAGTGCAAGAAAGGCAGAGGATGGAGATGCTGTATTATTATCACCGGCCTGTGCCTCTTGGGGAATGTTTGACAACTATGAGCAAAGGGGTAGAATGTTTAAGGAGTATGTAAGAGAATTACGGGGGTAAGGATGGTTATTTATATGGCAAGAACAGCAGGTGAAACAAAAAGAGAAAAACTTCATAGCTATTATGATTATAGTCTGCTATTCCTAATCCTTTTTCTAGTATGCTTTGGATTAGTAATGATATACAGTACGTCTTCCTATAATGCTCAAAGAATTCACGGAGACGCAACCTATTATCTATCGAGACAGGCACTACTGGGAGGAGCAGGAATTCTTATAATGCTGTTCGTTTCCAAGATTGATTACAGATTATATGTTAAGAAACTTCCTATTATAAAGATAAAACCCGTTACCATACTGTATTTTATGTGTATATTTCTTCAAGTCTTTGTAATTATATTTGGTGAAGATATTAAGGGTGCAAAAAGATGGATTGAGATTGGAGGTCTTGGAAGGTTTCAGCCTTCAGAGCTTTCAAAAATTGCAGTAATATTGGTTACTGCCTACATAGTAAATCTGGCACCCAGAAAGCTGGATAAGATATGGGGTTTTCTGCGGGTGGCATTGTTTATATCACCCTTGTTAGGACTCGTAATCGCTGAGAACTTCTCTACAGGATTGATTATCGGCCTAATATTTGTGGCAATCAGTTTTGTGGCAAGTAAGAAGAAGGCCTATTTTATAATATCTGGGATAGTGATGGGAGCACTTGCCTCTCTAATGATAATTTTTGTAGACTTCAGAGCCGGCCGCCTAGATGCTTGGATAAATGTTGAGACTCATGAGAAGGGTTATCAGATTCTTCAAGGATTATATGCTATAGCTTCCGGAGGAATTTTTGGTAAAGGTCTTGGAGAGAGCATGCAGAAGCTGGGATTTATACCAGAATCCCATAATGATATGATTTTTTCGGTTATTTGCGAGGAGCTTGGTCTGTTTGGAGCAGTATCCCTTATCCTATTGTTCATACTACTAATTTGGCGTATTTTTGTTATTGCTATTAATGCACCCGATTTATTTGGCGGGCTTGTTGCTACCGGCGTATTGGTACATATAGCATCCCAAGTTTTAATAAATATAGCTGTTGTAACCAGTAGTATACCTTCAACCGGTATACCGCTACCATTTATAAGCTACGGCGGAAGTTCACTGATGGTTATACTGTTTGAGATGGGGATAGTTCTTAGCATCTCAAATCAGATTAAAGCACAGAGGTAAATGTGTGTAGAGCATAGCTATCACGCGGACAAAGGAGATATCATATAGTAGTATTATATTTCCTTCATAGTCTGAGGTGTGCTATGTCGAGTATCAATGTCATCGGCGGTGGCAGGTTAAAGGGTGAAACAAAAATACAAGGTTCAAAAAATGCAGCATTACCGATAATAGCTGCAACTGTTTTGAATAAGGGTATAACGATACTAAGGAATTGTCCGAGAATACTTGATGTATTCCATATGATTAATGTACTTAAAGAGCTGGGATGTCTAGCAACTTGGGAGGGTAATACCCTGATTATGGACACGTCAAATGTGACATCAACAAAGGTATCCGAAAGCTCGGTTCAGAAGATGAGAAGCTCTATATTATTTTTGGGAGCACTGCTTGGCAGATATCATGAGGTTTCCATAGCTTACCCTGGAGGGTGCTCAATCGGAAACAGGCCTATAGATTATCATTTAGATTCTATAAAGAAGATGAATGTCAACCAGGAATTTCTCGGAGAAGATAAAGGCATAATCCACTGCAACACTGATAAAATTATTGGTACCGATATATTCTTGAAGTTTCCAAGTGTCGGTGCCACACAAAATGTAATTCTTACAGCAGTACTTGCCAAAGGTGTAACACGAATATTTAATGCAGCAAGGGAACCTGAGGTAATGGAGCTTTGTAACTTCCTAATGGAAGCCGGGGCTAGAATATGTGGAAAAGGAACTTCTTATATTGAAATTGAAGGAGTAGGTAACCTTCATGATGTAGAGTATACACTTTCACCTGACAGAATTGTAGCAGGAACATATATGGCGGCTGTAGCAGCAGCCGGTGGTGATGTGGTATTACTGGATACTCCAGTAGGGCAGATAGAATCTGTAATTAAAGTACTGGAAAAGATAGGGTGCAAAATAAAAACTAGCGATGAATATATAAAGATATGCTGTAATAGGAAACCGCTACCATATGATATGCTAAAGACACAGCCTTATCCGGGATTTCCTACGGATATGCAATCGCAGCTAATGACAGTCTTAAGTCTTTCTGATGGGAAAAGTACAATAATTGAAGAAATATTTGAATCCCGTTATCAGAATGCCTATGAACTAAAGAAGATGGGAGCAAAAATCACTATTGAAAAAGCCCAAAAAAAGGCAGTAATATCAGGAGTAAAGCATTTAGAAGGTGCGAAGGTTATTGCCCATGATCTACGGGCGGGAGCGGCTCTGGTAATTGCAGGCATAGCGGCACAGGGAGCAACAATTGTTAAAGAAGCAACCAGCATAGAACGGGGGTACGAGGATATCTGCAGAGATTTAAATAATCTTGGTGCTAGTGTACGGTATTGTAGCGATAATATTCAATAGCATAGGTTTTTGTGCTATAAAGCATAAGAATGGGTGAATTATGAGTAAAAAGTTGCGTAGGAAAAACAATAGTGTACTTAAGAGGATAGGGTTACGATTTCTAAAATTAACTTTATTCCTGATATTGCCGGTTATAATCTTTATATATACCTTTCAATTAAAGGATGTAATCGTGACAGGAACTACTAGATATGAACAGGAAGAGATAATGGATCGGTTGATAAGTACTGAAATCGATAATAATACCCTAATATTATATTTAAAATACAAATATTTTACGGAAGTTAGAATTCCCTTTGTAGAGAAGGTTTCCTGTGAATTAGTAGACAAAAATTCTCTCAATATTCGAGTGTATGATAAGAAAATCATTGGATGTATAGAGTTCATGGGAGATTATCTTTATTTCGATAAAGACGGAATAATAGTGGAAAGCACATCTAAGAGGCTAAATGATATTCCGCTGGTTAAAGGTCTAAAGTACCAAAAAATAGTTTTAAATGAAAAGTTAGAGGTACAAAAAGAAGAATTATTCGATGTGATACTAAATCTAACGCAGCAAATCGAAAAACGTGAATTAGAGGTAAGTACTATAAGCTTCAATAAACAATATGAAGTTACCTTAGACCTAGGTGATATAAAGGCCATGATTGGAAAAAGAAGCACATATGATGAAATACTAGCAAAATTAAAAAACATAATAATAGAGGCTGAAGGAAAGAAATTAACCATCGATATGAGAGCCGGAACCGATTATTTTATAGCAAAACCAGAAATATCGGCAGATTAGATAAAAATTTATCAAATAATTCATAAAAACATAAAATTATGCTTGATTATTTGGGAATTAAAAGATATTATATATATTAGGATTAGATACAATAAGTTGTATGATAACAATTTTTTGTCCCATGATAATGTGGTTTTTCTGGGAATATATTTTGAATAGAAAAGCAGCTGTCAAATTTATGAAAGAATACGATGAAGGAGGAATTGACCTTGCTTGAAATAAGAACAAATGAGGCGGACAATACTGCAAAAATACTTGTTATTGGGGTAGGAGGAGCAGGGAACAACGCCGTTAATCGAATGATAGAAGAAAATATAAAGGGTGTTGAATTTGTTTGCATCAATACGGACAAGCAGCATTTGAAAAATTGCAAGGCTCCTGTATGCATTCAGATAGGTGAGAAACTTACAAAAGGGCTAGGAGCAGGAGCTCAACCTGAGATCGGACAGAAAGCTGCTGAAGAGAGCGTGGAACAATTAACTGAACTCGTTAAGGGAGCAGATATGGTCTTCGTCACCTGCGGAATGGGTGGAGGTACCGGAACCGGTGCGGCTCCCATCATAGCACAGATAGCTAAAGATATGGATATACTAACAGTAGGGATAGTGACAAAACCTTTCAAATTTGAGGCAAAGACCCGTATGACAAATGCCTTAGCAGGTATAGACAGATTAAAGGATCATGTGGATACCTTAATCGTTATTCCAAATGATAAACTACTTGAGATTGTCGACCGTAGGACAACCATGCCGGATGCCTTAAAGAAAGCAGATGAGGTATTACAGCAAGGTGTGCAGGGTATTACTGACCTTATCAATGTACCGGGTCTTATCAATCTCGACTTTGCAGATGTTAGTACAGTTATGAAGGATAAAGGAATTGCACATATAGGAATTGGTACGGGATCCGGTGATGATAAGTGTATTGAAGCCGTTAAACAGGCTATTACAAGTCCTCTTCTTGAGACAACCATACAGGGAGCAACTCATGTAATTATTAATATATCCGGAGATATCAGTCTTGTTGAGGCTAATGATGCGGCCACTTTGGTGCAGGAGTTAGCAGGCGAATCGGCTAATATCATCTTCGGTGCCATGTATGATAATTCCGATCCAGATACCGCCGCTATTACAGTTATAGCAACAGGTTTGGACGGAAGATCAAGGGAATTGGTTAAGACACCAGAATTCTTAAGACGTTCTGTCTCGGGCTCGCAGACACACAATTTATTAAAGCCAGATACAAGCATAAACAGAGGATTCACAAATCCCAGTCCTTATGCCGCACCAAAGCCAAGTCCAAGTAGCTTAAATACCGAGCCTGAACGTAGATCTATAAGCCAACCGGCAAAGCCTCCTATTAATACCAATACAGATCCGGGCGGTATAAAGATTCCAGAATTTTTACAGAAGAATCGCCACAATAAATAAACCGAAAAAGCATAATACATAAGAGATTTAGGCTGTCAGATTATTCAGAAATGAATAGACTGACAGCCTTTTTGCTTTCATAAAGGAATATTTACAGAATTATTGTAAAATAAAGTAAACGAAAACCCAAATAATATAACCATAAACTGACAAATTTCATATTCAAAACAAGTTATAATCATACTAATGATTGGTGCC